>JBDIBE010000013.1:0-20198 GCA_039812785.1 Thermoanaerobaculia bacterium
GTTCGGACGGCCCCGCCGTCCGCGACGCCGGCGCGCGCGCCCTCGCCGACGCCGACGATCGCGCCGTCGCCGACGGCGATGCCGACCGCGACGCCGACCGCGACGCCGACCGCGGCACCGACGCCGACCGTTCGCCCCTCGCCGAGGTCGATGCCTCCCTCCCCGGCCACGCCGACGCCCTCCCCGACGCAAACCGTCGCCGCCGACCCGCTCGCGCAGGTTCCGCGCCGCCCCTACCCGGCCGGCATGCGCGTCAGGGACGCCTGGGTCGTCCTCGAGAAGATGGGGAGCCACACGCTTCACTTCCGATTCACCGACGACCTCGAGGGGAAGGGCGAGAGCGTGGGCTGGTTCGGGGCCCTGAGCGTGCCGACGCGCGGCGACGCGCCGCTCCTGCCCGGGGCGCGCTACCCGCTTCCGCTCGTCTGCTCGGGCCTCGACGGGACGCACGCGCGCTGCCTCGTCCCCGCGGCGGACGGCGCCCGCGCGCCGGCCTCGCCGCGCCTCGCCGCCGGCGACCGCGTCCTCGTCCGCGCCGTCCTCGCCGGATTCTCCTTCTCCGCGACGCTCCGCTTCGAAGAGTAGGAGGCTCGATGCGCCGGATGCTCCTCCCCCTCGCCCTCGCCGCCGCGCTCCCGGGCTGCGGCGCGAAGGTGCACCTGCCGTTCCGGTTCCAGCTCGCGCCGAACGTCGCGGCCGAGGCCGCCGCCGCGCGGGCCCCCGGGGGCCCGGTGGCGCTCCGGTGGCTTCCCCGCGACTTCCCGCAGCGCGTCGACGTCCACGGCGCCGACGGCTTCGTCGGCGCGATCGCGAGGACGCGCCTCCCCGTGGGGGTGGCCGTCACGACGCGCGTCCACGACTACCTCGAGGCGGCCGTGGGCCTCGACGACGGCGCGCGCCGGGTCGTGACGATCAACGTCGTCGAGGCGAAGACCTCCTACGCCTTCTCGGTCCGGACGAAGAGGCAATCGATCGACCGCGCGAGCTGCTCCCTTCGGGTCGAGGTCGACGACGGCGCCTCCCGCTGGAGCGAGGCCTACTACTCGTCGGACGAGCCGGGCGGGAAGCCCGCCACGCAGACCGAGGTCCTCGACGGCGTCTGGGACGAGGTGAGCGCCGCGCTCGCACGCGACGTCGTGAGGCGGCTCGCCGCGCCCCCCGCGCCTCCCGGCTGAGTCAGCCCTTCGCGAGCTCCGCGACGACCGCCGCGGCGAGCCGCTTCCCCTCCTCCGCGCCGAGCGCCCCGCTCGGCCAGCGGATTCCGAGGCCGCGCCCGTCCTCGGGCTTCGGGATCACGTGGAAGTGGACGTGGGGCACGGCCTGGTGGGCGGCGGCGCCGTTGTTCTGCAGGACGTTGTAGTCCCGCGTCCCCGTCGCCGCCATCACCGCGCGCGCGAGGCGCGGCAGGACGCGCCCGACCGCCGCGGCCGACTCGTCCGAGAGGAGGTCGAGCGTCGGCGCCGGCTCCTTCGGTACGACGAGGAGGTGCCCCGTCGCGAGGGGCGCGATGTCGAGGAACGCGAAGACCTTCTCGTCCTCGTAGACGCGGTGGCTCGGGATCTCTCCCCGGATGATCTTCGTGAAGACCGTCTCGCTCACGGCCTGCCTCCGTCCCGGCTCCGGGCCGCGGGGGCGGACCTCTCGAGGAGCCAGATGTTGCCCGTCGTCTCGGCGAGCTCGTAGTAGATCGCGTCGCCCGTGGGAGACCAGGCGGGGTAGCGCACGTAGGCGCCGAGCCGCCCGTTGCGCGTCACGATCGCCTCCGTGCTGCCGTCGCGGGCGACCCAGGCGACGTTCCAGACGCCGTCGCGCAGGGCCGCGAAGGCGATCTTCGTCCCGTCGGGGGAGAACGAGTAGGGCCAGCTCTGTCCCGGCCCGTGCGTCAGCTGGACCGGCGTCCCGCCGGTCGACGGGACCGTGAAGACGTGGACGTCCCCCTCCCGCTTCGCCTCGAAGGCGACCGTGCGCCCGTCGGGGGACCAGCAGGGGAAGCCGGCGAACTCGCGGTCGAACGTGATCTGCCGCGGCGCCCCCGCGGGAAGGTCCGCGACGAAGACGTTGATCGTCGCCCCGCCCCGGTTCGAGTGGAAGGCGAGCCGCGTCCCGTCGGGCGAGGCGCGCAGCGCGTCGTTTCCCGGTCCGAAGTCGGCGAGGACCTCCTCGCGCCCCGTGACGAGGTCGAGCGCGAAGTACGCACGGTGCCCGCGGCGGAGCGACTGGAAGCCGAGGCGCCTGTCGCCGGGGAACCAGTGGGGGTAGTCGTCGTCGGCGACGTCCGTCGTCCGCTGGACCGGGTCGCTCCCGTCGGTGCCGACGATCCAGAGGTCCTGGTTCGTCCCCGCCCTCCACCGGCTGAGGGCGATCCGCTTCCCGTCGTGCGAGACGGCGGGCCGCGAGTTGCGTCCCGTCTCCCGCGTCACCGCGCTCTCCCCCCCCGTGGCCTCGCCGCGCGCGTCGACCGGCACCTTCCAGATGTTGCTCGACATGTTGAGGCCCGCGTAGGCGAGCTTGGCGCCGTCGCGGGAGATGGCGAGCTGCTTGACCCAGCCCGCGCCCGCGACGCCGAAGCTCGCGAGCTCCTCGGCCGGGCCGGAGGGCTTCCCGGTCGCGGGCGAGACCTTCCGCCGGTAGATCCCGACGTTCCAGGTGTCGGACCAGCAGGGGAAGAGGATCGAGGCGCCGTCGGCCGTCCAGACCGGGTCGTAGCACTGCCCGTTCCCCTCGGTCACCTTCACGGCGTCGCCGCCCGCCGCGGGGATCGTCCAGATCTCGGACGTCGTCCGGTCGTAGGAGGCGAAGGCGATCCGCCGGCCGTCGGGCGACCAGGACGCCGCGCCGTGCCCGCCGCTCGGACGGCCCACCTCGGTGAGCGGGCGCGGCGCGCCCCCGGCGACGGGGACGGCCCAGAGGACCGAGGGGGGGAGCGCCCCGAGCGAGTTCGCCGCGAAGTCGACGACGGAGCCCGACTCGAAGGCGATCGTCTTCCCGTCGGGCGAGAAGGACGGGCGCGAGCCGAAGGTCGTCAGCTGCCGCGGCACGCCGCCGAGCGCCGGGACGAGCCAGACGCCGCCGACCGCCTTGGCGTGGTAGGCGATCGTCTCGCCGTCGGGGGACCAGGCGGGGGAGAGGTTCTGCAGGCCGTCCGTCGTGAGCTGGATCTCGCGCCCCCCCGACGCGAGCGGCCTGCGGTAGATCTCGAATCGCCCCGTCCGGTCGGAGCAGTAGGCGATCGTCTTTCCGTCCGGCGAGAACGTCGGGAAGCTGTCGAGCCCCGTCGAGGTCGTGAGCTGCACCGGGCGGAGCGGCCCGTTGTCCTTCGCCGTGCGCCCCGGGCCCCGGAAGAGGAGCGCTCCGGCCGCCGCGAGGAGGACGACGCCGAGCGTCCCCCCCGCCACGAGGATCGCCCCCCGCCGCGACGGCGGCGCCGGACCCGCACCGCCCCCGGCCTTCGGAAGGCGGGCGGTCGCGCGCCGCCCCGACGGGAGCTGCGAGACGTCCCACCCCCCCGCGTCGAGGACGGCGTCGAGCGCTCCGGCGAAGTCCCGCATCGAGGCGTGCCGCCTGCCCGGGTCCTTCTCGAGAGCCTTCTCGGCGACGGCCGCGAAACCGCGGAGGACGCCGGCCTCGAAGCCCGGGATCGGCGTAGGGGAAAGGTGGAGGATCGCGTACATGACGTCGACCGCGGTCTCCCCCTCGAACGGCAGCTTCCCGGCGAGGAGCTCGTAGAGGACGATGCCGAGGGAGAAGACGTCGCTCCGCGCGTCGGCCTTCTTCCCGCTCGCCTGCTCGGGCGACATGTACTGCGCCGTGCCGACGACGAGGCCGTCCGTCGTGAGGGAGGGCTGGCTCCGCCGGCCGTCCTCCGGGGCCGACTGGACCTTCGCGAGGCCGAAATCGAGGACCCGGATCCGCCCGTCGCGCCCGACCATGAGGTTCGACGGCTTGATGTCGCGGTGGAGGATCCCCGCGTCGTGGACGGCGGCGAGGCCCTCGGCCGCCTGCGCGATCCAGGAGGCGGCCTTCGGCGCCGCGACCGGGCCCGACAGGAGGACGTCCTCGAGGGTCTCCCCCTCGATGAACTCCTGGACGAGGTAGGGGATCCCCTCGTACTCGCCGACGTCGAAGACGTGGACGAGGTTCGGGTGCGAGAGCGAGGCCATGACGCGCCCCTCGTTCTCGAACCGGGCCCTTCGGTCGGGCGTCTCGACGAGGTCTCTCGGGAGCGTCTTCAGCGCGACGACGCGGCCGAGAGAGGAGTCCTCGGCTCGGTAGACCTCCCCCATGGCCCCGCTTCCGACGGAAGAGAGGATCCGGTACCGGCCCACGAGGGTGCCCGGCGCGAGAGGTCGGGACGCTTCCGCGCTCATCCGGTCGTTCGACGCGCTCCTCTGCCCCTCGAAGGGGCAATTCGAAAACCTCGCAGGATCTTACTCTGGCGGCCCGGCCCGGCCCCGCTCCTATACTCGCGCCGTGGCCCCGATGGACCGAGACGCCGACGGCCGTGCGACGCGGGGGGCGCTCCTCCGGCCCGTCCTCCTCCTCCTCCTCGCCGCCCTCCTCGCTCCCGCCTGCCGGCGCTTCCGTTCCGAGGCGCCCGAGGCGGCGCCCCGTCCGATCGCGGCGCGCGGCGACCTCGCCGCCGACGAGAAGGCGACGATCGAGCTCTTCCGGCAGTCGAGCCCCTCGGTCGTCTTCATCACGACGCTCGCGCGGCGGCGGACCGGGATGTTCCGGGTCGCCGAGATCCCGAGCGGCGAGGGCTCCGGCTTCGTCTGGGACGCGGAGGGTCACGTCGTCACGAACTTCCACGTGATCCAGGGGGCCAACTCGGCCCGCGTCACCCTCGCCGACGGCTCCACCTGGCCCGCCACATTCGTCGGCGAGGCCCCCGACCGCGACCTCGCCGTCCTCCGCATCTTCCCGGCCGGGAGGACGCTGAAGCCGATCCTCGTCGGGACCTCGAAGGACCTCCTCGTCGGGCAGAAGGTCTTCGCGATCGGGAACCCGTTCGGCCTCGACCAGTCGCTCTCGACGGGGATCGTGAGCGCGCTCGGGAGGTCGATCGAGTCGGTGACGGGGCGTCAGATCGAAGGGGTCGTCCAGACGGACGCCGCGATCAACCCGGGGAACTCGGGCGGCCCGCTCCTCGACAGCGCGGGGCGGCTCATCGGCGTCAACACGGCGATCGCCTCGACGACGGGCTCGAGCGCCGGCGTCGGGTTCGCCGTGCCGGTCGACACCGTCAACCAGATCGTCCCGCAGCTCATCGCGCACGGCCGTGTCATCCGGCCCCAGCTCGGCGTCGCCCTCGCGGACGACGCCGTCACGGCGCGGCTCGGCCTCGAGGGGGCGCTCGTCCTCTCGGTCGCGCCCGGGACCGGCGCCGCGGCGGCCGGCCTCCGCGGCACGGACCGCGCCGAGGACGGCACGCTCCTCCTCGGCGACCTCATCACGCGGGCGGGCGAGCGGACGGTCCGGTCGGCGGACGACCTCCTGACGGCGCTCGAGGAGAAGAAGGCGGGCGACACGCTCGTCCTCCTCGTCGTCCGCGACGGCGAGGAGAGGCGGGTCGCCGTGACGCTCTCCGCGGCCCGCTGAAGGCGCGGCTCAGGGCCCCGGCCGCTCGGGGAGCCGGATCTCGAACGTCGACCCGGCGCCGGGCCGGCTCTCGACGGTCACCGTCCCTCCCATGAGGCGGCAGAGCTGGCGGGTGATCGAGAGGCCGAGGCCGGTCCCGCCGAAGCGGCGCGACGTCGAGAGGTCGGCCTGCGCGAACGGCTCGAAGAGCCGGGCGGCCTTCTCCGGGCCGATGCCGATCCCCGTGTCGGAGACGCGGAAGACGATCCAGCCGCGCCCCTCCTCCTCGACGCGAAGCGCCTCGAGCGCGACCCGCCCTCCCACGGTGAACTTCGCGGCGTTCGAGAGGAGGTTGAAGAGGCACTGCCGGAGCTTCATCGCGTCGGACGTCATCTCGAGCGCGGCCCCGTCCGCGCAGCGCAGCTCGAGGACGTTCCGGTTCTTCTCGAGGAGCGGCCGGACGATCGCGGCCGTCTCCTCGAGGAGCGGCGCGACGGCGAACGTCTCGACGTCGAGGTCGACCCTTCCCGCCTCGACCTTGGCGAGGTCGAGGACCGAGTTGACGAGCTCGAGCTGGTGGAGCGCGGCGCTCCGGATCTTCTCGAGATCGCGGACGAGCGCCGGGCGCCCCTCCTCCGCGGCCTCCTCCGAGAGCATCTCCGAGTAGCCGATGATCGCGTTGAGCGGGGTCCGGAGCTCGTGCGAGACGTTCGCGAGGAAGAGCGTCTTCGTCCGGTTCGCCTCCTCGGCCTCGGACGTCGCCTTCTCGGCGACCTCGCGGTGCCGTTCCGCCTCCGCCCGCGCCTCCTCGGCGCGCGCGAGCGCCTCCTCGGCCCGCGCCTTCTCCTCCGAGATCCGCGTCGTCCGCTGCCCGACGAGGACGAGGAGCTCGGCCTCCCGGGCCTTCAGGCTCCCGAGGCGCCAGCGGACGCCGCCCCAGGCCGCCGCCGCCCCGGCGGCGGCGATCCCGGCCCAGAACCACCACGCCTCCGTGGCGCGCGGCTCCTTGCGGAACGAGAGCGCCGTCTCCCGCTCGCCCCACTCCCCGGCCGAGTCGGCGGCGCGGACGCGGAAGGTGTAGCTGCCGCTCGGGAGGTTCGTGAAGTAGGCGACGCGGCGCGTCCCGACGTCGACGGGCGCGTGGTCCAGCCCGTCGAGGAAGATCCGGAAGCGGACCCGGTCGGGCGCCACGAGCGTCAGGGCCGTGTAGTGGATCTCGACGCGCCCGGCCCCCGCGGGGAGGACGATCGGCCCCCGCAGATCGACGCGCCGGTCGTCCACGACGACCTCCTCGACGGCGACGCGGGGCGCGCGGCCGTGCGCCGGGAGGCGCGCGGGGTCGAGGACGGCGATGCCGCGGTAGGTCGGGAACCAGAGCCTTCCGTCGCGCGCGACGAAGCCCGCCGGCTGCTGGCCGCCCGCCGCGCTCGCGCTTCGCATGCCGTCCGACGGGCCGTAGGCGACCGAGCGCAGGGTCGCGGCGCGCCCGTCCGCGACCGCCTCGAGCTCGGAGCGCGACACGCGGAAGACCCCCTTGTTGCACGTCATCCAGAGCGAGCCGCGGCCGTCGTCGAGGATCACCTGCACGAGGTCGTCGAAGAGCCCGTGCTCCATCGTCACCGCCGAGACCTTCTCTCCCCGGATCCTGTTCAGGCCGCCGCCCGAGGTCCCCGCCCACGCCGTCCCGTCGGCCTCCGCGCGGAGCGCGATGACGCGATTGCTCGAGAGGCCGTCCTTCGTCGTGAAGGCCCGGAACCGGCCTTCGGAGTACCGCGTGACCCCTCCGCCCGAGGAGCCGAGCCAGATCGAGCCGTCTCCGCCCTCCGCGATCGCGACGAAGCGCTCCGTCGTGAGGCCGTCGGCGGTCGTGAAGACCTTCATCGCGCCGTCGGGCGCGACGCGGGCGAGCCCGCCCCCGATCATCGCGATCCAGACGTTCCCGTCGCGGTCCTCGAGGAAGGCGCGGACGTCGTGGTGCGGGAGCCCCTGCGCCGGGCCGAGGGGCGTGAAGCGGCCGCTGGCGAAGCGCGCAGCCCCGCCGAGGTTCGTGCCGACCCAGAGGACGCCCTTGCGGTCCTCGAGGAGGGCGGACACGTGGTCGCTCGGGAGGCCGTCCTTCTCGCTCCACGCCGTGACGCGCCCGTTCTTCAGGCGGTTCAGCCCCCCGCCCGCCGTCGCGATCCAGACGGAGCCGTCGCGCCCCTCGCAGAGGGCGCGGACGTTGTCGCTCGTCAGCCCCTCGCGCGTCGTGTAGGTGAGGAACTTGCCGTCGCGCAGGCGGTTGAGCCCTCCCACCCAGGTCGCGACCCAGAGGCTCCCCTCCTCGTCCGTCGTCACGGCCCAGACCTGGTCGTTCGAGAGCCCCTCGCGCGTCCCGATCGTCTCGGCGACCCCGTCGCGCAGGCGCCCCACGCCTGCGCCCCACGTCCCGAACCAGACCGTCCCGGCCGCGTCGACGTGGAGCGCGGTCACCTGGTCGGAGGGGAAGCCCGTCGACTCGCGGAACCGCGCCGCCGACTCGCCGCGGAGGAGCGTCAGCCCGCCCCCGGACGTCGCGGCCCAGACGCCGCCCGCCGGGTCGACCGCGAGGCCGCGCACGAGGCCCGAGCCGAGGACGTCCTCGCCCCAGACCTTCTCGACGCGGCCGTTCCGGCAGACCGCGACCCCCTTTCCCGTCGTCCCGACCCAGAGCGCGCCCGCCGGGTCGAAGGCGAGGACGCGGACCTGCTGGACGGGAAGCCCCTCCGCCGCGCCGATGTGGCGGTCCGCGCGCCCCTTCGAGATCCGTTGCACGCCGTTGCCGTCGCCGCCGACCCATGCGTCGCCGGCCGCATCGAACGCGATCGACCAGACGACGAGGCTCCCGAGGCCTTCCTCTGTGCCGATCCGGAAGGACGTCCCGTCGCGACGACGGCAGAGGATGCCGCCGCCGTTCGTCCCTGCCCAGAGGGTCCCGTCCGGCGCCTCCGCGAGGGAGAGGATCGAGTTGTGCCTCAGCTCCGGCGTGTTCCTTCGGTCGTACGTCGTGAAGCGGGCGCCGTCGAAGCGGACGAGCCCCTCCTGCGTCCCGAGCCAGAGGTAGCCGTCGCTCCCGCGGAGGACGGCCTGCACCGTGTTCTGCGGCAGCCCCTGTTCCGTCTGCCACGTGTCGATCACGTACTGCGAGAGGCGCTTGCCCGGTTCGAGGGCGGCCGCTCGCGGCCCGGCAGCGAGGCCCAGGACGGCGGCGAGGAGCACCATCGCACTTCGGGGCATGACCTGATCATAGGCGCGACGCCGTGCCTGGACGGCCCGGCGACGACCCGCTTGACCGCGGCCGACTTCGTCGCCATGTTCGTGCCGTGAAGCGGGAGGCGAAGGGATACCGGGTCCTCGAGACGCGCGGCGTCCCGGTGAAGGCGTGGACGGTCGGCGTCCCGTGCGACCCGGCGGCCGAGAGGCAGCTCGCGAACGCCGCGGCCCTTCCGATCGTCTTCCGCTGGGTCGCGGCGATGCCCGACGTCCACGTCGGCATCGGCGCGACGGTCGGCGCCGTCATCCCGACCGTGGCGGCGATCATCCCGGCGGCCGTCGGCGTCGACATCGGGTGCGGGATGTCCGCCTCGCTCACGTCGCTCACGGCGGACGACCTCCCGTCGGGCCTCGGGCCCCTCCGGGCGGCGATCGAGAGGGCCGTGCCCCACGGCCGGACGGACTCCGGCGGCCGGAACGACCGCGGCGCATGGCACGACCCGCCCCCGCGCGTCGCCGACGCCTGGCGCGCGCTCGAGCCCGGCTGGAGGAGGGTCCTCGCCTCGCGCCCCGCCCTCGACCGCGGCAATCACCCCGCGCGCCACCTCGGAACGCTCGGCACCGGCAATCACTTCATCGAGCTGTGCCTCGACGAGGCGGGCCGCGTCTGGATCCTCCTCCACAGCGGCTCGCGCGGCGTCGGGAACCGGATCGGGACCGACTACATCGAGGTCGCGCGCGAGGAGGCCCTCGCCGCGCACCGCAGCCTCCCCGACCGCGACCTCGCCTGGCTCGACGAGGGGACGGAGAGCTTCGACGACTACGTCGCGGCGGTCGGCTGGGCGCAGGAGTACGCCCGGACGAACCGCGACCTGATGCTCCTCGCGATCGAGGAGGCGCTCGCCGGAGCGCCCGGCCTACCTCCCTTCGAGACGCGCCTCCTCGCCGTCTCCTGCCACCACAACTACGTGGCGCGGGAGAGGCACTACGGGCGCGAGGTCTGGGTGACGCGGAAGGGCGCCGTCCGCGCCGGGAAGGGCGTCCTCGGGATCGTCCCCGGGAGCATGGGAGCGCGCTCCTTCATCGTCCGCGGCCTCGGCAACCCCGAGAGCTTCGAGTCGTGCAGCCACGGCGCGGGGCGCGTCCTCTCCCGGAACGAGGCGCGCCGCCGCTTCACCCTCGCCGACCACCTCGAGGCGACGGCCGGCGTCGAGTGCCGCAAGGACGAGGCGGTCCTCGACGAGACCCCGGGCGCCTACAAGCCGATCGACGCCGTGATGGCCGCGCAGAAGGACCTCGTCGAGGTCCTCCACACGCTCAGGCAGGTCGTCTGCGTGAAGGGATAGGTCCGTCGCTTCGGCGGGCCGTCGTTCCCGCCCCTCTCCCCCACCCGCCGCCCCTCGGAGCGCGCGCTCCGCGCGCGGGCGGCACGAAAGCGGGAGAGGGGCTAGTGGCAGCGCTGGAGGAAGGACGCGAGCTTCGGGAGGAAGAGCTCCGGGTGCTCGAGGGGCGCCATGTGCGCGCCGGGGAGAGTGAGGAGCTCGACGTAGGGGGCGTTCCCCGCCGCCTCGACCATCGCCTCCGAGGCGGCGGGGGGCGTCAGCGGGTCGTCCTCGCCGACGGCGGCGAGGAACGGCACCGTGAGAGTCCCGAGGACGTCGAAGCGGTCGTGCCGCTCCGCCATGCCGCGCTGGTCCGCCGCGGCGGCGGCGGGGGGGGTCGCGAGGAACATCGCCCTCACGAGCTGCTCGAGCGCGCGGCCGCGGGAGGCGGGCGCGAGGAACTGCGGGAGCATCGCGTCGAGGAGCGGCTCCATCCCGTTCGCCTCGATCGCCGCGGCCGTGTCGGCGCGCTTCTTCTTCCCCGCCTCGTCGTCCGCGTTCGCGCGCGAGTCGCAGAGGACGACGCCGCGCAGCCGGGGCCTCAGCTCGGGACCGAGGCGCGCGAGGAGCTCGAGGGCGACGTAGCCCCCCATCGAGAGCCCCATGAGGACGAACGGGTCCTCGCCGCCGCCGCGGAGGAGCTCCATCGCGTCCGAGGCGAGGAGGGACATCGGGTGGGCGCGCTCGGCCGGGAGGGGGGAGGCGCCGCGGCCGCGGAAGTCGGGGGCGGTCACGACGACGCCCTCCCCGAGCTGCCCCGAGGCGGCGGCCGCCTTTACGGCGCCCCACATCCGCCCGTCGAGGGGAAAGGCGTGGAAAGCGACGAGCCGGAGCGTCATGGCGTCTCCTCCTTCACCTGCGGGACCCTGAGGACGAGCCCCGTGTCGCTCCCCTCCGGGTGGCTGTCGACGACGGCGAGCCTCGAGAGCGCGGGCCGCTCGGCGACCCACTTCTCCCACTCGCCGCCCTCGGTGATCACCCATCCCGACGGGTTCCGCGCGAGCCACGCAAGGAGCGCGTCGGGGGTCTTCGTCCAGTCGAGGCCGCGGTCGAGGACGATCATCGCGTAGCAGCGGAAGCGCCCCGTCGCGTAGGCGAGAGGCTCGCCGTTCGCCACGTGCGGCTTCAGCCCCTCGTAGAGCGGTCGCGCCGTCTTTCGGTCGTTGAGCGCAGGGAAGACCTTCGCGCCGGTCGCCGCCTCGCCGAGCCAGAGCCCGGCCGCGAGCGCGAAGGCGGGCGCGGCGACCTCCGTCCGCTTGCGCGCGAGGAGGGCGAGCGCGGCCGCGCCGCCGAGCCCGAGCGGGACGGCGACCCACGGTACGAGCCCGGCGTCGCCCGGCGCCTTCCGGACGGCCACGGGGTGGAGCGCGATCGCCGCGACGACGAGGAGCCCGGCCGTGACGGCGAGGATTCCGCGCACGACCCGCAGCGCCGTCCCCGCCCCCTCGCCCGCCTCGCGCAGCCGCGTCACGAGGAGCGCGAAGGCCGCCGCGAGGAACGGGTAGAGGAAGAGGAGGTACTTCCCCTGCTTGGAGCGCGAGATCGAGAAGAAGAGGAAGACGACGGCGACGGCGCGCAGGAGCGCGACGAGCCGCGGGTTCTTCGCCGTCTCGCCGCCGCGCCAGAGCGCGACGACGCCGGCGAGCGCCGGGAGCGTCCAGGGGAAGAAGTCGGCCCAGACCTTCTCGACGGCGTAGTACCAGAAGGGGTGGATGTGGTCCCACGCGTTCGCGAAGCGGACGAGGTTGTGCTTGACGATGAGCTCGTAGAAGTAGGGCCACCCGAACCGCCCGATGGCGAGGGCGTACCAGGGCGCCGCGACGAGGACGACGACGAGGACGGCCCGGACCGGGTAGAGCCGCTTCACCGGCTCGAGGGAGCGCTTCGCGAGGACGGAGGCGCCTGCGACGAGGACCGAGGCCGCCACGGCGAGCGGCCCCTTCGTCAGGACCGCGAGGCCGAGGAGGACGTGCCCCGCGAGGGCGAGGCCGGGGTGCGGCTCCGCGTCGTCCTCGAGCTTCAGCTGGATCAGGAGCGCCAGGGCGAGGAGCCCCGAGAAGAGCGCGTCCATCTGGAGGAACTGCGCCTGCCAGAAGGCGATCGGGGCGACGGCGTAGGCCGTTCCCGCGAGCCAGCGGTCCCGGCGCGCGCCGAGCCAGTCGGCCGCGAGGAGCGCCGCGAGGACGAGGAGGAGCCCGCCGAGGAGCGAGGGGACGCGCGAGCCGAACGGCGTGACGTGGCCGCCCGCGAAAGGCGCCGTCGCGACGACGCCCCAGTACGTGAGGATCGGCTTCTCGGGGAACGGGACGCCGTTCTGGTACGGGACGAGGAAGTCCGACCGCTCCAGCATCTCGATCGCGTGCCGGGCGTAGTCGGGCTCGTCGGGGCGCCAGTAGTCGCGCCCCCACGCCGCGATCGCCGCCGGCACGAGGGCCGCGGCGAGGAAGAGGAGGTGGAGGGCGATCCGGGATGCGCGGGAGGGGGCGACGGTCATCGGCTGCTCTCGGTGGGTCCCCGGGCGCGCGCCGCCGGGCCGCTCGCCGCGTCTTCGGGGCAAGAAAAAAGCCGCCCGTCCGGCGGCTCGACGTACGAGGTGGTGCGCCCGCCGCGATTCGAACGCGGGACCTTCAGATCCGGAGTCTGACGCTCTATCCGGGCTGAGCTACGGGCGCGATTGAAAAAGAGCGGTGAATTGGGGTGAGAGACGGGGTTCGAACCCGCGACGTCCGGAGCCACAGTCCGGTGCTCTACCGACTGAGCTACTCTCACCGCGCTCACCCGGACCTGCGATTCTACCAGAAAAGCGCCGCCCCGCCATCCCCCGGGCCCGGGCTCGGCTTCACGGGCGGGCTCCCTCGTCGATGGCCCGGCAGAGGAGATGGAGGACGGCGAGCGTCACCTCCTGGACGTGCGCCGTCTCGGCAGACGGGACGACGATCCCGTGGTCCCACTTCGCCGCCTCGGCGGCGCCGCGCATCCCCGTGACGAGGACCGTGACGAGGCCGCGCCCCCGCGCCGCCTCGAGCGCCGCGACCACGCTCGGGCTCGTGCCCGACGTGGAGAGCGCGAGGGCGACGTCGCCCGGGCGGCCGAGCGCCTCGACCTGGCGCGCGAAGACGTAGTCGTAGGAGTAGTCGTTCGCGCAGGCGGTGAGGATCGCGCCGTCGCAGACGAGCGCGACGGAGGGGAGCCCCGGCCGGTCGTCCTTGTAGCGGACGACGAGCTCGGCGGCGAAGTGCTGCGCCTGCGTGGCGCTTCCCCCGTTGCCGAAGGCGAGGACCGTTCTCCCGGCGCGGACCGCCGCGGCGACGGCCGCGGAGGCCCGTTCGAGGGCCGGCCTCATCGACTCCCGGGCGGCGAGGGCCGTCTCCGCCAGGGCCGAGAGGTGCGCGTCGATCACGGCGCCTCCTTCATCTTCGTCACCATAGAGGTCGTCGAGCGCCCCGGGACGAGCGGGACGAGCGCGACCTCTCCGCCGTTGGAGCGGACGAACGGCGCGCCGACGACCGTCTCCTCGGTGTAGTCGCCCCCCTTCACGAGGACCTGGGGGCGGATCTCGCGGATGAGCGCCTCGGGCGTGTCCTCCCCGAAGAGGACGACGAAGTCGACGGCGTCGAGGCCGCCGAGGACCTGAGCCCGGTCCGCCTCGGAGAGGATCGGCCGCTCCGGCCCCTTGAGCCTCTTCACGGAGGCGTCGCTGTTCAGGCCGACGACGAGGACGTCGCCGAGCGCCTTCGCGGCGGCGAGGAGCGTGACGTGGCCGGGATGGAGGAGGTCGAAGCAGCCGTTCGTGAAGACGACGCGCCGGTGCGCGCGCCGCAGCATCTGCGAGACGGCGGCGACGTGGTCCCGGTCGAGGAGCTTGTCGGCGGGCGAGGCCGTGAGGCCGTCGAGGAGGTCGGCCCAGCGGACGGAGGCCGTGCCGGTGCGGCCGACGACGACGCCCGCGGCGCGGTTGGCGACCTCGGCCGCGTCGGCGAGCGGGAGCCCCGCGCCGAGCGCGACGCCGAGCGTCGCGAGGACGGTGTCCCCCGCGCCCGTCACGTCGAAGACCTCCCGGGCGCGGGCGGCGATCTTCCGCGGCTCGCCGCCCTTCGGCAGGAGGAGCATCCCCTCCTCGGAGAGCTTCACGAGGATCGCGTCGAGGCCCAGCTCGTCGCGCAGGCGCGTGGCGAGGCGCGCGATCGTGCCGGGGTCGCGGGCGGCCTCGCCCGTGACCGTCTCGAGCTCCTTGCGGTTCGGGGTGACGCACGTCGCGCCGCGGTAGCGGCCGTAGTCCTTCCCCTTCGGGTCGACGAGGGCCGGGACGCCCCGCCGGCGCGCCTCGGCGAGGAGCGTCTCCATGAGGCGCGGCGAGAGGGTCCCCTTGGCGTAGTCGGAGAGGAGGAGGACGTCGACCGTCTCGAGCGCGGCGAGCGCGGCGCCGATCAGCTCGTCCTCGGCTCCCTTCGAGAGGACGGCGGGGAGCTCCTGGTCGACGCGGAGGAGCTGCCGGCCGTCGGCGACCATCCGCCGCTTGACGGGCGTCGTCCGGAGCGGGTCGACGACGACCCGCCCCTCGCCGCCCGGGAGCGATCCGAGGTGGCGGGCGATCCAGGCCCCCTCCTCCTCCGGTCCGACGGAGCCGAGCGCGACTGTCCGCGCGCCGAGCGCGGCGAGGTTCTCGACGACGTTCCCCGCGCCCCCGGCCCTCCTCGACATCGACGAGAGGGCGAGGAGCGGGACGGGCGCCTCGGGCGCGACGCGCGAGACGTCGCCGAGCCACGTCTCGTCGAGCATCAGGTCGCCGACGACGGCGGCCTTCACGCTCGGCGCGGCGGCGGCGAGGGCCGCGAGCTCGCGCGGGGTCATCGCTTCGATCCTCCCGCGGCGGGGGTCTCTCCCTCGTCTTCCAGCCCCAGGACGAGCGCCTGGGCGAGGAGCGGCAGGAGGAGCTCGTGGTGGCCCGTGATCGCGTACGAGGCGCCTCCCGAGAGGACGGGGCGCTTGAGGACGTTCTCGCCGGGGCGGTAGTGGCGGTTCATGTCGAGGTCGACGGTCGTGAAGTTCCGCACGTCGTGGCCGAGGTTGCGGGCCATGGAGAGGGCCTTCAGGAAGACCTCCGGCATGATGACCGCCGAGCCCGCGTTGATCCAGACCCCGCCGTCGCCGAGCCGGGCGATGACGCGGCGGATCGTCGTGAAGTCGCGGATCGACATCTCTCCGACCAGGGCGCCGTCCATTCCGGGGTGCTGGACGAGCGTGTCGGTCCCGAGGGCGACGTGGACGGTCAGCGGAACGTCCGCCTTCGCAGCCGCCGCGAAGAGAGAAAGGTGCCGGTACGGCAGGCGCGCGCGGAGGATCCCCTCGCCGAGCGCGCGGCCGTAGCCGACGCCGTTCTTCCGCCCCGCGCGGAGCGCGCGGAAGATCCCGACGCCCGTCTCGCGGCTCATCCCGAACTCGCCCGTCTCGAGCACCTTCGCCACGTCCTCCGAGGTCTTCCCGTGGAAGGCGACCTCGAAGTCGTGAATGCCGCTCGCGCCGTTCGTGGCGAGGGCCGTCACGAAGCCCCGCTCGACGAGGTCGACGAGGACCGGCCCGAGGCCCGTCTTCAGGACGTGCGCCCCGAAGGCGACGACGACGGGCTTCCCCTTCTTCCGCGCCGCGTGGATCGCGGCGGCGACCTTCTTCAGCGACTCGGCTGCGAGGATCCTCGGCAGGCCGTTCCAGAAGTCGGCGAAGGAGCCGCTCGTCGCCGGAGGCGCCGCGAAGTCCGCGGCCTTCACCTTGAACGACCGCGTCGCGATCGGCCAGGTCGTCACCTTCTCCCGTCGGCCCGGGCGTTTCATCTCCTTCTCCCTTCCGCCGCCGCGCGGAGCTTCTTCAGCCCGTCCGCGAGCCCGCCCGCGAGGATCACGCGCCCTTCCCCCTTCGAGAGGACCTCGGCGCGGTGCTCGCGCCCGTGCCCCGACAGGAGGTGGACGGAGAGGGCGCCGAGCGCGAGCCCCGCGCCGACGTCGTCCCACTTGTCGCCGACGACGGCCGACCGCTCGGCCGACAGCCCGTGCCTCCGGAGCGCCCTCCGGTGGAGGAGCGTGCCGGGCTTCCTGCAGCGGCAGGCGACGGCGTACTCCTTCACGCGCCCCTCGGGGTGGTGCGGGCAGATCAGCCACCCGGAGATCGGCACGCCGCGCGCGGCGAGCCTCCGCTCGACCTCCGCGTTCACCGCGTTCACCTCGTCCCAGCGCGTGAGGCCGCGCGCCACTCCCGACTGGTTCGTCACGACGAAGAGCCTCGTCCCCTCCCCCGCGAAGCGGGCGAGGAGCGGCGCGGCGCCCGGCGCGAGCCGGACCCCCTTCGGGTCGGCGAGGAAGCCCCGCTCGGCGATGAGGGTCCCGTCGCGGTCGAGGAAGAGGGCGTCGAGGAGGGGGCCGCGCCTCACTTTCCGCCGACGACCTTCCGGATCGCCTCGGCGAAGGAGGCCTCCGTCTGGAGGCCGGAGAGGCGCGCCGCGATCTTCCCGCCGCGGTCGTAGATCATCGTGTACGGGAGCGAGCCGTCCCAGTTCGGGTCGACGGCGTCGATGAAGTCCTGCGGGTCGCGGGCCTTCGCGAGCCACGAGACGTAGGGCACCTTCTTCTCCGAGAGGAACTTCGGCACCTGCGCCGGCCCCGTCTTCTGCGAGTCGAGGGAGACGAGGACGACCGCGAGGTCCTTCGGGGAGAACTTCTTCGCCGCCTTCACGAGGTCGGGCATCTCCTCCCGGCACGGCTCGCACCAGGTGGCCCAGAAGTTCACGAGGAGGACCCGCCCCTTCTTGGCGGCGACGATCCGCGCCGCGTAGTCCTCCGGGAGGAGGTGCTTCACCGGCTCGGCCGCGGCCGGCCGGGCCGCGACGAGGAGGAGCGCGGCGAGGAAGAGGGCCCTTCCCCGCCCCGCGCGCGCGGAGGTCCTCGGAGCGCTCACGTCAGACGCGCTTGATCGAGCAGCCGAAGGCCTTCGTCTCGGCCGCGGGGACCGGCTTGCCCGCGAGAATCGCGTCGAGCGCATTTCGGAGGTCGGGCGACTTCACGTTCTTCGGCTCCTCGTGGGTCTCGTCGATCCGCCCGTGGTAGAGGAGCGTCCCCGCAGGGCTCAGGACGTAGACCTCGGGCGTCTTCCTGGCGGCGTAAAGGTCGGCGACCTTGTTCCCCTCGTCCTTCAGGACCGGGAAGCCGAAGCCGTTCTTCTTCGCGTCCTCGGCGACCTCCGCGGCGGCTTCCGTCTTGTTCGAGTTGATCGTCACGAACGCGACGCCCTTCGCGGCGTACTCCTTCCCCATCTCGGCGACGCGCCCCTTGTAGCCGATCGCGTAGGGGCACCTCGTCGCGTCGAAGATCACGACGACGGCCTTGCTCTTCCCGAGGAGCTCCTCGAGCGCGACGGGCGCCCCGCCGGCGGCCGGCGGGAGGGTGAAGTCGGGGGCCGCGGCCCCGATCTTCGGGCCGGCCGCGTCCTGGGCCGGGGCGGCCGTGCAGAACGCGAGGAGCGGGGCGAGCGCGGCGAGGACGAGGCGGTTCTTCATTCGGGGACCTCCATCAGCTTCGGGAAGGCTCCTTCCGAGGCCTCCCTCAGCTCCGCAACGGGAACGTCGAGGACGACATTCCCGCTCACCCTCACGCGGAGCGGCCCCTTCGTGACGCGGCCGAGGAAGGCCGTCGGGACGCCGTGCCGGCGGGCCGCCTCGAGGACGGCCCGCTCGTTCCCGGGCGGGAAGGAGACGACGGCGCGCGGCGCCGACTGGGAGAAGAGGTAGACGGTGGGGAGAAGGGCCGTCTCCACGTTCAGCTCCGCCCCGAGGCCGCTCGGGATCGCGGCCTCGGCGAGCGCCGTCGCGAGGCCTCCCTCGGAGACGTCGTGCGCCGAGGAGAGGAGGCCGTCGCCGGAGAGCTCGACGAGGAGGTCGACCATCGAGCGGACGGTCAGGAGGTCGAGCTGCGGGCAGGGCCCCTCCTCGCGCCCGAGGACGGTCGCGAGGTACTCGCTCTGCCCGAGCTCGTCGCGCGTCTCGCCGAGGAGGGCGACGACGTCGTGCTCGGCGGCGAAGGCGTGGGGGACGGCGCGCGAGGCGTCCTCGAGGAGCCCGACCATCCCGACGGTCGGCGTCGGGAGGATCGACTCGCCGTCCGTCTCGTTGTAGAGCGAGACGTTCCCCGAGACGACGGGCGTCTCGAGGGCGCGGCAGGCGAGCGAGAGCCCTTTCACCGCTGCGGCGAGCTGCCCCATGATCTCGGGCCGCTCGGGGTTCCCGAAGTTGAGGCAGTCGGTGATGGCGAGCGGGCGCGCGCCCGTGCAGGCGACGTTCAGCGCCGCCTCGGCGACGGCGTGCGCGGCGCCGCGCGTCGGGTCGGCGAGGCAGTAGCGCGGGTTCACGTCGGCCGTGATCGCGAGCCCCTTTTTCGTCCCCTTGACGCGGAGGACGGCGGCGTCGCCCGGCGGGCCGATCACCGTGTTCGTCCGCACGCTCCGGTCGTATTGCCGCCAGATCCACTCCTTGCTGCAGAGGTTCGGCGAGCCGAGGAGGGCGAGGAGCGCGCTCTTCTCGTCGGGCGCGCCGGAGAGGTCGATCCCCCCCTCGAGCGGCGGGAGCGGCTCGGCGAGCGTCCAGGGCCTCCGGTAGACCGGGGCGTCGTCGACGAGCGGGGCGACGGGCAGGTCGGCCGCGACCTCGCCGTGCCAGAGGAGCTCCATCCGCGGGGTCCCGGTCACCTCGCCGATCTCGGCGACGTCGAGCCCCCAGCGCTCGAAGACCTCGATCACCTCGCGCTCGCGGCCCCTCTTCGCCACGAGGAGCATCCGCTCCTGCGACTCGGAGAGCATCAGCTCGTAGGGCGTCATCCTCGCCTCGCGCATCGGGACGCGGTCGAGGTGGAGGCGCATGCCGACGTCGCCGCGGGCGCACATCTCGAAGGAGGACGAGGTCAGGCCGGCCGCCCCCATGTCCTGGATCGCGACGACGGCGTCCCCCTCGAGGACCTCCAGGACCGCCTCGAGGAGGAGCTTCTCGGTGAACGGGTCGCCGACCTGCACGGTCGGCCGCCGCTTCGCCTTCTCGTCGTCGAAGACGTCGGAGGCCATCGAGGCGCCGTGGATCCCGTCGCGCCCCGTCTTCGAGCCGGCGTAGAGGACCGGGTTGCCGACCCCTTCCGCCTTCGCCTTGAAGATCCTCTCGTGGCGGACGAGGCCGACCGCCATGACGTTCACGAGGATGTTCCCGTCGTAGGACGGGTGGAAGAAGGTCGACCCGCCGACCGTCGGGATCCCGATGCAGTTGCCGTAGCCGCCGACGCCGCGGACGACGCCGTCGACGAGCCCATGCATCCGCGGAGCGCCCGGGTCGCCGAAGAAGAGCGGGTCGAGGACGGCGATCGGGCGCGCCCCCATCGTGAAGACGTCGCGCAGGATGCCGCCGACCCCCGTCGCCGCCCCCTGGTAGGGCTCGATGAACGACGGGTGGTTGTGGGACTCCATCTTGAAGACGACCGCGAGCCCCTCGCCGATGTCGACGGCGCCCGCGTTCTCGCCCGGTCCCTGGACGACCCGGGGCCCCTTCGTCGGCAGGTCGCGCAGGAAGACCTTCGACGACTTGTACGAGCAGTGCTCGCTCCAGAGCGCGGAGAAGATCCCGAGCTCGACGAGGTTCGGCTCGCGGCCCAGGGCGTCGAGGATCCGCTGGTACTCCTCGGTCGTCAGCTTGTGCTCGGCGAGGAGGCCGGGCGTGATCGTCACGGCGGTACCCATGGGGCGGGAGTTTACCCGCGCGCCCGCAGGGCGCCGGCGACGGTAATCTCCGCGGGATGTTCTCGGCGAGGACCCCCGCGCCCGGCGCGGAGAACCGGCTCACCCGCGCCCTCGCGGCCCACCCGCGGGAGGTGCTCGACCTGACCGCGACGAACCCGACGACGGCCCGGCTCCCGGTCGACCCGGCCCCCGCGCTCGCCCTCCTCGGCGACCCGCGCGGCGCCCTCTACGCCCCCGACCCCCGAGGCC
>JBDIBE010000014.1:0-19636 GCA_039812785.1 Thermoanaerobaculia bacterium
GGCATCGACGCGCCCAGGGCCGCCGCGAGCGCCTCGACGAGCTCGCGACAGGAGCCGAAGCGCTCGGAGGGCTCCTTCGCGAGGGCCCTCGCGAGGACGGCGTCGACCTCCCAGGGGAGGCCGGGGACGAACGAGGACGGCGGCGGCGGCGCCTCGCGGAGGTGCTTGTCGAGGACGGCGAAGGGGGACTCGCTCCGGAACGGCGTCCGCCCCGTGAGGAGCTCGAAGGCGACGACGGCGAGGGCGTACTGGTCGGCGCGGGCGTCGACGGGCTTGCCGATCGCCTGCTCCGGGGCCATGTAGGCCGGGGTCCCGACGACCATCCCCGCGGCCGTGAGCTCGGAGGAGACCCCGGTGTTCTTGGCGAGGCCGAAATCCGAGAGGAGGAGGCTCCCCGAGGCGTCGACCAGGACGTTCGCCGGCTTGACGTCGCGGTGGAGGACGCCGCGCGCGTGGGCGTGGTCGAGGGCCGCGGCGATGGCGGCGAGGGCGTCGATCGCCGCGGGCGCCTCCATCGGGCCGCGGATCTGCTCCTTCAGGCTCCCGCCCGGCAGGAGCGGCATGACGAGGTAGGTGACGCCCCCCTCCGTCCCGAAGTCGTAGATCGGGAGGATCCGCGGGTGCTCGAGCTGCGCGGCGAGCCGCGCCTCGCGGACGAAGCGCTCGCGGAACTCGGGCTCGCCGGCGATCTCGTCGCGGACGACCTTGACCGCGACGCTCCTGTGGAGCCCCTCGTCGAAGGCCTCCCAGACCTCGGCCATCCCCCCGGCGCCGAGCTTGCGCTGGAGGACGTAGCGCCCGAGCTTGCGCCCCGCCTCGACCGTCATCGCTCGGCCTCCGGCCCCTCGCTCCGGTCGCGCGAGAAGCGGGCGTAGACGCTCCGGAGGAGCTCCGGCCCGGGCCGGAGCGGCTCCGCGTCGAGGCGGCCGGCCGCCCATCGGAGGACGAGGACGAGCGGGACGCAGGGCGCCGGCTCCGTCCCGGGGACGCCCTTCTCCTCGCGGGCCATCGCGGCCCAGACCCGGGTCGGGAGCGGCACCGAGGCGATCGTCTCGCGCGACGGCTCCGCGCACGCGGCCGGGGGCGAGGAGACGAGGTACTCGCGGCAGGCGATCGGGCGTTCCCCGTAGATCGAGCAGGACTCGTCCTCGAGGAAGGGGCAGGGAACTCCGAGGGCGAAGTAGGCGAGCCCCGTCTCGAGGTTCTTCTCGACGAGGCGGTCCGCGCGCCCCTCGAGGGCCGGGAGGAGGCCCGCCGCCTCGACGCGCGCGACGGCGTCCGCGAAGCGCGACCTCACGGCCGACCGCCGCGGCTCGGGGAGCCCCTCCACGACGGCGGCGAGGCGCCGCGCCTCGGCCTCGGCGACGGGGACGAGCTGCCGGCAGCAGGCGCCGCACCCCTTCGCGCAGGAGACGGGCTTCCCGTCGGCCGCGGAGCGCTCCGCGGCGTACGCCACGAAGGCGTCGGCCGTCGTCCGGAGGGCCGGAAGGAGGGCCTGCATCGGCACCTCCTCCATCGGGACCTCCATCTCGACCCCGACGCGGCCGCCCGGCAGGGCCAGCTCCACCGTCAGGCGGCGGTGTTCCACCGTGCCTCCATCGAGCCCCGATTAGACCAGACCCGGCCCCGTCACGCCTTACCGGCGTAGAGGAAGCGCTTGATCTTGCGGGTCGGGGTCTTCTGGAACTCCTCCGGCACGACCTCGATGGAGGCGACCTTGCAGAAGGCCGGGAGCCTCTCGTTCAGCTTCGTCAGGTTCTTCTCCATCTCCCGGAGGATCGCCTCGTGCCCGACGTGCGCGGCGTCGGCCGCCTCGAGGTCGGGATAGACGAGGGCGTGGAGGCGGTGCTCCCGCTCGACGACGAGCGACTCGCCGACGAGCGGCAGGGCGTTGAGGCGCGCCTCGATCTCCTCGGGGAAGACGTTCTGCCCCGTCGCCCCGAGGAACATCGTCTTCGAGCGCCCCTTGAGCTTCAGGAAGCCCCTCTCGTCGAGGAGGCCGAGGTCCCCCGTCCGGAGCCAGCCGGACTCGTCGAGGACCTCGCGCGTCGCCTCGGGGCTCTTGTAGTACCCCGCCATGACGTGCGGGCCGCGGACGCGGACCTCGCCCGGGACGCGGGCCGGGTCGGGCGAGTCGACGACGAGCTCCATCCCGTCGACGACGCGCCCCACGCCCTGCGGCCTGTGATCGCGCCAGCCGGCGTAGGTCAGGAGCGGGCCGCACTCGGTCATCCCGTAGCCGACCGTCACCGGGAAGCCGATCCGGAGGAAGAACTCCTCGACGGCGGGATTCAGCGCGGCCCCTCCGACGACGACCTCGAGGACCCGTCCGCCGAACGCGTCGAGGAGCTTCTTCCGGAGCAGGGCGTCGATCCGCGCCCTGAGCCCCGGCACCCTCGAGAGGAGCTTCACCGCCGGCTTCTCGAGGAAGGGGCGGACCCTCTTCGCGTAGATCTTCTCGAGGACGAGCGGGACGGTCAGGACGAGGCGGGGCCTCTCGGCCGCGAAGGCCTTCAGGACGAGCTGCGGCGATGGGGTCTTGTCGAGGAAGGCGATCCGGCACCCGACGGAGACGGGGAAGAGGAACTCGAAGGCGCAGCCGAAGGCGTGGGCGAGCGGGAGGAAGGAGACGATCGCGTCGCCCGCCTCGAGCGGCATGTGCCTCTGCGCGAAGAGGAGGTTCCGGTGGAGGCTCCGGTGCGGGAGCATGACTCCCTTCGAGAAGCCGGTCGTCCCCGAGGTGTAGACGATGGAGGCGAGGTCCTCCGCCCTCGGCCGGGCCCACGCGACGTCCTCCGGCCCGGCGGGCGGGCGGGACCGGGCCGCCTCGTCGGCCTTCCGGAGCGCCGCCGCGAGCCCCTCGCGCCGCGCGAAGAGGACGGAGAGGTCCTTCGTCGAGAGGACCGCCTTCAGGCCGGGCGCCTTCTCCGGGTCGAGCGCGTCGAGGAAGGACGGTGTCGTCAGGAGGAGGACCGAGTCGGAGTGGTTGAGGATGTGGTGGACGTCCTCGGCCCTGAAGTCGGGGAGGATCGGCACGGCGACCGCGCCGAAGGAGACGATCGCGAGGAAGCCCGTCGCCCAGCCCGACGAGTTGCGCCCCAGGAGGGCGACCTTCGACCCCGGCTTCACGCCCAGCTCCCGGAAGGCGGCGTGGAGACGGGCGACCCGGGCCGCCGCCTCGCCGTACGTGATGGCGGGCCCCGGGAAGTCGGAGAAGGCGGGAAGGTCGAAGGAGCGCCGGACGCTCCGCTCGAGGAGGTGGACGAGAGTTTCCTCTTCCATCGCAGCCGGCCATGTTACGTCGCGCGGGCTCCCCGCGACGGGCTAAGATCCGCCGGTGCGGAGCCGCCTCAGCGGCCCCGGGAGTGCTTCGATGAGCAAGAACGTCGACTTCGCCCGCCTCGACCTGAAGGACGCCCTCGACCTCGCCATCCTCATCGAGGACGAGGCGCGGGAGCGCTACGAGGAGTTCGCGGACCAGATGGAGGTCCACCACACGGCCGACGCCGCGGACTTCTACCGCTTCATGGCGCAGAACGAGGCCAAGCACGGCGCCGACATCGCCGAGCGCAGGAAGAAGCTCTTCGGCGACGCCCCGACGCGGATGTCCCGCTCGATGCTCTGGGACGTCGAGGCGCCCGACTACGACCAGGCCCGCGCGTTCATGTCGCCCCGCAAGGCGCTCGAGGTCGCCCTCGCCTCCGAGGTCAAGGCCTACGACTACTTCACCGCGGCCCTTCCCTCGATCACCGACCCCGAGGTGAAGGCCCTCTTCACCGAGCTCCAGGGCGACGAGGTGCACCACAAGGAGCTCGTCCAGGCCGAGCTCGACAAGCTCCCGCCCGACCCGGACGTCGACGTGGAGGACCTCGTCGACGAGCCGGTCGGCCAGTAGGGCCCCTCTCCTCCGTCCCCGGCCCGCGCGGCGCCCTCGGGCGCCGCGCTTCGCTTTTAGGGGGTGTCCGGCGCCCGCACAGGTCTACGATTCGTCGCATGGGTGACGACGTCGTGGACGGCACTCCCCTGACCCCCGTCGACACGGCCTGGCTCCACATGGAAGACCCCACGAACCTGATGATGGTGACGGGGATCTACGTCTTCGAGGGGCCGGTCGACTTCGCCCGCCTGAGAGAAACGGTGCGGGAGCGCATGGTCGAGCGGTTCCCGCGCCTGAAGCACCGTGTCGCGAGCGGCGCGGTCGGGGCGCGCTGGGTGGCCGACCCGAAGTTCGACCTCGACGCCCACGTTCACCGAATCGCACTCCCCTCGCCGGGAGACGGCCGTGCCCTCCGCGACACCGTGAGCGACCTGATGTCGGCGCCGCTCGACTTCACGAAGCCCCTCTGGCAGCTCCACCTCCTCGAGAGCTACGGCGCGGGCGCGGTCGTCCTCCTCCGGATCCACCACTGCATCGGCGACGGCGTCGCTCTCGTCCACGTCCTCCTCTCCTCGACGGACACCGGCCCCGACGCGCCCTGGCCCGCGCCGCCGCGGAGAGCCGCGCACGAGCGGGGCGTCGGGAACCGCATCACGAGCCTCGCCGACGGCGTGCAGGGGCTCGTGGCGCGGACGCGCAGGACGGCCGACGCGCTCGCGGCGCAGACCGTCGAGTCGCTCCTCCACCCCTCGCACGTCCTCGAGGTCGCGCAGACGGCGATGGAGTCGGCCGGGGTCTTCGCCCGGATGCTCCTCCGCCCCGCCGACCCGAAGACCGTCCTCAAGGGGCCGCTCGGCGTCGCGAAGAGGGCCGCCTGGTCGAAGAGAGTCCCCGTCTCCGACGTCAAGGCGATCGCGCGGCGGATCGGCGGAACGGTCAACGACGTCCTCCTGACCGCCGTCGCCGGGGCTCTCCGGCGCTACCTCCAGTTCCGGGGCGACAAGCCCGACGGCAGGGACGTCACCGCGATGGTCCCCGTGAACCTCCGGCCGCCCTCCGAGGCGGGCGAGCTCGGGAACCGCTTCGGCCTCATCTACCTCGCGATCCCGGTCGGCGAGAGCGACCCCGCCGAACGGCTGCGCCTCGTGAAGAAGAGGATGGACGCCGTCAAGAGGACGCCCGAGCCGTTCGTGGCGTTCCAGCTGCTGAACGCCCTGGGCCTCGCCCCGGCCGAGGTCGCCGACCTCGTCGTGAACCTGTTCGGCGCGAAGTCGACGGCCGTCATGACGAACGTCGTCGGGCCGAGGCAGCCCGTCTGGTTCGCGGGGAGCCGGATCGCGGACATGATGTTCTGGGTGCCGCAGTCCGGGCGGATGGGGCTCGGCGTCTCGATCTTCAGCTACGACGGGCACGTCGTCGTCGGCGTCGCGACGGACGCCGGCCTCGTCCCCGACCCCGAGCGGATCGCGTTCTTCTTCGAGGAGGAGCTCGCCGCCCTCGGGGAGTGGTCGCGCGACGCGGAGGCGGGGCTCGCGGCGCGCCTCGCGCGCCTCGGCGCAGAATCGCCCGGACCGGAGGCAACGAAATGGAGAAGGACCCCGCCCGCGAGCTCCTCCGCCACGCGATCGCCACGCTCGCCTACCGCGCCGCGAAAGCGGCCCGCGACGCGCCGGAGGGCTTCGAGGCGCTGAGGGTCGGCCCGACGACCCGCACGCCGGGCGAGATCCTCGCGCACGTCGGCGACCTCCTCGACTGGGCGCTCTCGATGGCCGAGGGCAGGCCCGCCTGGAACGACTCGAAGCCGCTGCCGTGGGCCGACGAGGTCGCGCGGATGCACGCGGGGCTCGCCCGCCTCGACGCGGTCCTCGCCTCCGCCGCGCCGCTCGCCACGCCCCCGGAGAAGCTCTTCCAGGGGCCTCTCGCCGACGCCCTCGCGCACGTCGGGCAGATCGCGCTCCTCCGGCGCCTCGGCGGCGGCCCGATCCGCGGAGAGAACTACTTCCGGGCCGACATCGAGGCCGGGCGCGTCGGGCCCGACCAGGCGCCGCCGCGGCGCGAGTTCGACTGACGCGCGTCAGCGGCGTCGCGGGCGCTCGACGCCCGCGACGGGCTCGGCGAGGACGATGCTCGAGAGGCTCTCGCGGGCCGCGATCGTGATCGCCGCGCCGTCGGGCGAGATCCCGAACGACTCCGCCGGGGCGACCGGGTCGAACCCGGCGAGCTTCCGCCGCGTCGCCGTCGTGTCGCGCCCCGGGACGACGTCCTGCACCCAGACGCCGGCCACGCCGCTCTCGTCGAGGGCGAGGAAGGCGATCCGGCCGTCGGGCATGAAGCGCGGGCGCCCCACCTCGACGCCCGCGACCCCGTCCGACACGTCGAGCGGGATCGAGAGGACCTCTCCTCCGTCCGCGAGCCGCACGATCCGGACCGCCCTCGGGCCGATCCCGAACCCGACGCGGAACGCCACGAGCCGCCCGTCCGGGGAGACCTCGGGGAGCTGGAGGGTCAGCCCGCGCGCGAGGTAGTCGGCGTTCCCGCCGTCGGCGTCGGCCTTCCAGATTCCCTCCCGGCCGCGGTGGAGCGAGCCCCAGAGGAGCGTCCGGCCGTCGGGCGTGAGGACCGGGTTCTCCGCCTCGTAGGCGTCCTTCGAGAGCAGGCGCGCGTCGCTCCCGTCGACGGAGGCCGTCCAGAGCTGGAAGCGGCCGGAACGGTCGGACGACCAGAGGATCCGCCCACCGTCAGGGCTGAATGAGGGGTCCCAGTCCTGTGCGGCGTCGTCCGTGACGCGGCGAAGGGCCCCGGTCTCCCTCGAGAGCATCCAGAGGTCGAGCTGCCCGGAGCGGTCGGACGAGAAGAGGATCCACTTCCCGTCGGGCGAGTAGACCGGCTGTCGGTCCGCGGCGGTGCCGTGCGTCAGCCAGAGGACCGGCCTCTCCCCTCGGAGCGAGACCTCCCGGAGGCTCTCGCGGTTCGTGACCGACTCGAAGACGAGCCTCCCGTCTCCGAGCACGTCGATGGTTCTTCCCGCCGCAGGCCACCAGCCGACGACGGACGCGTCGCCCTCCTCCACCTCCATCTTCACGAGCTCGAGGCCGACCGTCCTCGCCTGGGGCACGGTGCCGTCGAAGACGCCGACGAGGAGCGCCGTGCCGTCGCCGAGCCAGGCGACGGAGGTCGGCAGGCGCGACGCCCGCGGCAGCGGGAGCCGGCGGATCCGTCCCTCGCGGGAGACGAGGACGACCGAGCCGGGGATGCCGCTCTGGGTGCTCCCTTCCTCGGACAGGGCGATCGTGCCGCCGCCGGGCGACCAGCGCGGGCCCCAGACGATCGTGTCGAAGCGGACGATCTCGCGCTCCGCCCCCCCCGTGACCGGGGCGACGAGGAGGGCGAGGGCGTGACTGTCGCGGCTCACGAGCCGGAGGAACGCGACCTCGCGGCCGTCGGGCGAGACGTCTCCCGCCTCGGCCCGGGCGAAGAGGCGCCGCGCCTCCCCGCCGAGGACCGGGACCCGCCAGAGGGAAGAGCCCTCCCGGTCGTCGGTCCGCGTGAAGAGGACGGACTGCCCGTCGGGGAAGAAGCGGGGCTCGCTGTCGCTCGGGCCGTCCGTCAGGGCCGTCTCCCCCTCTCCGTGGATCTGCTTCATCCAGATCCGGGATCGGCCGCCGCGGCGGGAGACGAAGGCGACGAGCCCGCCGTCGGGCGAGGCGGCCGGCGCGAGGTCGGAGCCCGAGTGGGTGAGCGCGCGGAGGACGGTCGGCGGCGCGACGGGGGCCGTCCGGTACCGCGCCGCGAGGAAGACGCCTCCGGCGAGGCCCGCGGCGAGGAGCGCGAGGGGCACGACGGCGCGGCGGGCGGTCGCCTTCACGTTCCGCGCGACGACGGCCGTGAAGAGGCCCGGGCCAATCGAGAGGTTCGAGCCCGAGAGCGCCTCGAGTGCGAAGGCGAGGTCGCGCGCCGACTGGAAGCGCGCCGCCTTCTGTTTCTCGAGACAGCGGCGGACGATGCGCTCGAGCTGCGGCGCGATGCCGCGCCGGAACGACGAGAGCTCGGGCGGCTCCTCGCGGAGGATCGCCGCCATCGTGTCGACGGCCGACCCCTCGCGGAACGCGCGCCGGCCGGAGAGCATCTCGTAGAGGCAGGCCCCGAGGGCGAAGACATCCGCGCGCGCGTCGACCGCGTCCCCGCGCACCTGCTCGGGCGCCATGTAACCGGCCGTGCCGACGACGACGTCGGAGCGGGTGGCTGCGGCGACGCCCGGGGCCCCCTGGTCTTCCGCCGGCTCCGGGTCGAGGAGCTTGGCGAGGCCGAAGTCGAGGATCTTCGCGTGACCGTCGGCCGTCAGGAAGACGTTCTCGGGCTTCAGGTCGCGGTGGACGATCCCCTTCTCGTGCGCCGCGCCGAGGCCGCGGGCGACCTGGACGGCGATCTCGACCGCGCGCTGCGCGTGGATCGGCCCGCGGAGGAGGCGCTCGCGGAGCGTCTCCCCCTCGAGGAGCTCCGTCACGAGGTAGGGCGTCCCGTCCTGCTCCCCGACGTCGTGGAGGACGACGACGTTCGGGTGGTTCAGGGCTCCCGCCGCGCGCGCCTCGAGCTCGAACCTGCGGAAGCGCTCGCCGTCGCCGTGCGCCCCCTCCGGCAGCACCTTCAGCGCGACGTCGCGCGCGAGGCGCGTGTCCCGCGCGCGGAACACCTCCCCCATCCCGCCGCGCCCGATGGTCGCGACGATCTCGTACGGCCCGAGTCGCGAGCCGGGGGTCGTTCTCACTCCACGCTCATTATTGGGCTCCCCGAGGGGTCAGGTCTTGATTTTCTACTTTAGCAAGCTAAAGTAGAAAATCAAGACCTGACCCCAATTCCCCTCACGGCCCGCCAGGCGATCCAGACGGACGCGGCGAGCCAGGCGAGGCCCCAGGCGAGGGCGGGGATGCCGGTCATCCGGGCGAGGGCCGAGGCGTCGCTCGCGGGGACGGAGCGGAGGATCAGGTCGGAGGCGATGTCCCACGGGGCGTAGAGGAGGCTCGTCACGCCGAGGAGCCGGAGGACGAAGCTCGAGGCGCCGTCGGGGAGCCAGCGCGCGACGCCGAGGAGGAGGACGCCCGCGGCGAGGCCGTAGAGGAAGCCGAAGGCGCTCCTCACGTAGACGAGCGTGAGGAGGACGAGCGCGGCGCCGAGGAGGGCCGCGAGCGTGCGGTGCGCGCGCGGCCGCCCCCGGAAGCCGACGAGGAGGAAGAGCGCGCCCCAGAGCGCGCTCCCGAGGTAGCCCGCGGAGAGGACGAGAACGGGCCAGCCGCCGGCCGTCGTGCAGAGCCCCCCCTCCGCGGGCGAGAGCTCGATGGAGACGATCCGCCCTCCCGTCGCGACGGCCGCGAGGCCGTGGGAGACCTCGTGGAGGAGGACGACGAAGAGCCTCAGCGGCCAGACGAAGACCGTCGACCAGGCGGCGTAGACGACGGCGGCGAGGAGAAGCGGCCCGAGGAGCCGCTTCGCCCCGCCTGAAGACAGCGCCATCGCCGCCCTACGCCGGGTACTTCTCGAGGATCCCCGCGACGACGCGGCGCGAGAGGCCGTGGTAGGTCGGGCTCGCCGCCGCGAAGATCTCGCGGGCGAGGGCCCGCGTCCGCGGCGTCGCCGCGAGCGCATTGAAGAGCGGCCGGAGGTACTTCATCCGGCCGACGCGCGAGAGGACTTCGCGGACCTTCCCGAAAACGGGCTCGTAGTCGCTCCCGGACGCGATCGTCAGCCACTCGACGAGGAGCTCGTAGTTCCCCTTCCCCGTGAGGCCGAAGGCCGCGTCGAGCTCGGCGCACTCCGCGGCGGACATCTTCCGCGGGAGCTTCTGGAGGTAGACGAGCGTCTCCGAGGCGTCCCACGCCGCGGCCTGCTCCGCCGCCGGGCGCGCGCCCTTCTCCCACCCCTCCGCGAGCGCGGAGAGCGACTCGAGCTTCTCCGAGCGGAAGACCGGGGCGTTCGCGGGGAGGCCCGGCTCGTGGAGCCACGCGTCCGCGTTCACCTTCGCGGCCGTCCCGGGGAGCTGCTCCTCGAGGAAGGCGAAGAACTCCTCGGTCGTGATCGACTGGAAGCGGAACCGCTTCATGTAGGAGGCGAGGAAGGCGTCCCACGCCGCCCGCCCGATGGTCGCCTCGAGGAGGGCGACGAGGCGCGCCCCCTTCTCGTACGGGACCGAGGAGAAGGCGTCGTCGGGGTCGATTCCCTTGAGGTCCGTCCGGAGCTTCGTGAGGGGCGAGTCGGCCCCGAAACGCGCGATCGAGTCCTCGAGCGCCTTCTGCCCGATGGCCCAGCCGAGGGCCGCGGCCTCCTCGCCGTGGATCGCCTCGAGGATCCGCCGCTCGGCCCAGACCGTGAACCCCTCGTTCAGCCAGAAGTGCTCGGCCGTGGCGTTCGTGACGAGGTTCCCGGTCCAGGAGTGCGCGAGCTCGTGCGCGACGACGTCGACGAGCGACCGGTCGCCCGCGAGGAGCGTCGGCGTGAGGAACGTCATCCTCGGGTTCTCCATCCCGCCGTACGGGAACGACGGCGGGAGGACGAGCATGTCGTAGCGGTCCCAGTCGTACGGGCCGAAGAGCCCCTCGGCCTTCACGATCATCTCCTCGACCCCTGAGAACTCCCACGCCGCCTTCTCGACGGTCGCCGGCTCGGCCCAGACGCGGGCGCGCGGCGAGAGGTCGCGCGACTCGAGCTCGCCGACGGCGAGCGCGAGGAGGTACGTCGGGATCGGCTGCGGCATGTCGAAGAGGAACGTCCGCGCCCCCTTCCCCTCGATCACGCCCGCCGGCCCGGCCGACATGACGGCCGAGAGCGCCTTCGGGACGGTGACCTCCGCGTGGTAGGTGACGCGGAAGCGCGCGGTGTCCTGGCACGGCACCATCGTCCGCGCGTGGATCGCCTGGCACTGGCTGAAGAGGAAGGGGTGCTCCTTCCCCTCGGTCTGCTCCGGATCGAGCCACTGGAGCCCGATCGCCTCGGGCGACGTCTGGTACCGGATGAGGACCTCCGTCGTCGACGGCGGGAGCTTCAGCCTGAGGCGCGTCCCGAGGATCGGGTCCTCCGGTCCGGTCTCGAAGAGGACCTCCCCGCCGGCCGAGGCGGTCACCGCCGAGATCGTCAGCCCCTTCGTGTCGAGGTCGAGCGGCCCCGAGGCGGGCGACTCGAAGACGAGGATCGCGCGGCCGTCGATCCGCTTCGCCGCGAAGTCGACCGCGAGGTGGAGGCGCAGGTGCTTCGTCCGGGCCTGGGCGTCGTCGGCGTAGGAGTGGGGGTCAACGAGGGCCATGCGGGTCCCCTTTCGATGCTGGCTCCGCCGGAGGGCGGAACCCGAATTCTCCCACCGCTTTCGCCTCTATCATCCCCGGCCATGAGCGAAGCGAAGCCGGCCGGGCTCCTCCGGTCGTTCCCGAAGGTCTTCTGGGTCGCCAACGTCATGGAGCTGTTCGAGCGGGCGGCCTACTACGGACTCAACTCCGTCCTCGCGGTCTACCTGACGGCGGGCACGGAGAAGGGGGGCCTCGGGTTCGGCGAGGGGGCCGTCGGGTTCCTCCAGAGCCTGATCTACGCCTGCAACTACGTCGTGCCGATCCTCGGCGGGGCGCTCGCCGACCGGTACGGCTACCGGCGGATGCTCCTCGTCTCCTTCGCGATGCTCTCGACGGGCTACTTCGCGGCGGGGTACATGTCGGCATACGGCGCGGTCTTCGCCGCGCTCCTCCTGATGGCCGCGGGCGGCGGGCTCTTCAAGCCGATCATCTCCGGGACGATCGCCCGGTCGACGAACGAGTCGAACTCGGGCTTCGGCTTCGGCGTCTACTACTGGATGATCAACATCGGCGCGTTCCTCGCGCCGCTCGTCGTCTCGATCCTCAAGGGCTTCTCGTGGCGGTACGTCTTCCTCGCCTCGTCCGCCTACACGGCCCTGATGTTCCTGCCGACCCTCTTCGCCTACCAGGACCCGCCCCGCCCCGAGAACACGAAGAGCTTCCGCGACGTCGCCCACGGCGCCGCGCAGGTCCTCGGCGACGCGCGCTTCATGCTCATGATCGTCGTCTACTCGCTCTTCTGGATCCTCTACTTCCAGAACTTCGGGTCGGTCCTCTGGTTCCTCCGCGACTTCGTCGACCCGGCGCCGGTGAACGCGCTCTTCGCCTCCCTCGGCCTGCCGTTCAAGTTCGACGCAGAGTTCGTCACCGTCATCAACGGCGGGACGATCATCCTGCTCCAGGTCGTCGTCAGCCGGATCGTGAAGGACCTCAAGCCCCTGCCGACGATGCTCGGCGGCGTGGCGATCGGCGCCCTCGGCTTCCTCTTCCTCGCCTACGCCTCGAACGTGTGGCTCTTCATCGCGGGGATCTCGATCTTCTCGATCGGCGAGATGACGGCCCACCCGAAGTACTACAGCTACGTCGGACTCGTGGCCCCGCAGGACAAGAAGGCCGTCTACATGGGGTACGCCTTCCTCTACGGCGTCTTCGGGAGCCTCATCGGCTCCTCGTTCGGCGGCGCCCTCTACGGCAGCTGGCTGAAGCCGCTCGCGGGGACGCCCGAAGGACTCGCGGCGTCCCGGACGTTCTGGTTCCTCTTCATCGCCCTCGACGTCCTCGCCGTCGTCGGCCTCTTCCTCTACAACCGCTCCTTCGCGCACGACACGCCGGAGGCGAACGCGAAGGCGCGCGTCCTGATGATCGGGATCTACGGGCTCTTCGTCGTCGTCGGAGGCTGGTTCCTCTGGAGCGCGCTCTTCGGCGGCCCCGAGGTCTCGTACAAGACGCTCGTCCAGGCGCTCATCCTGACGCTCCTCGGCGTCGGCGGCGTCCTGATCAGCCGGAGCCGGACGACGGGGAAGTAGCGGCCGCGAGCCGGGGGAGGGCGATGAAGAACGTCGCCCCCTTCCCCGGCGGGCTCTCCGCCCACGCCGTGCCCCCCGAGCGGCGGGCGAAGCCGTAGACGGCCGGGAGGCCGAGCCCCGACCCCTTCTCCGGCGGCTTCGTCGTGAAGAAGGGCTCGAAGAGCCGCTTCATCACCTCGGGCGGGATCCCCGTCCCGGTGTCGGCGACCGAGAGGAGGACGTGGCGCCCCGGAGAGAGCCCGGACCGGCGCCTCGCCTCCTCCGAGTCGAAGAAGGCGTCCCGCGCCGAGAGGGTCACCACCCCGCCCCCCGGCATCGCGTCCCGCGCGTTCAGGACGAGGTTCACGAGCGCCTGCTCGAGCTCCGCGGCGTCGGCGAGGACCTCGCCCGCCCCCTCCGCGGCGTCGACCTCGAGGCGGACCCCTTTTCCAACGACCGGCGAGAGGAGCGCCGAGACGCTCGCAAGGGCCGCGGCGACCTCGACCGCGACGCGGCGGGCCGGGTCGCGCCTCCCGAAGTCGAGGAGCCGTCGCGCCGTCGCCGCGGCCCGCTCCGCCGCGCGGTGGATCGCCTCGACGCTCGGCCGCGACGGGTCCCCCTCGGGGAGCCGGCCGAGCAGTACCTCGGCGTGCCCCACGACGACCGAGAGGGCGTTCTTGAACTCGTGCGCGACGCTCTCGGCGAGCTGCCCCACGGCCTCCATACGCTGGGCGTGGACGAGCTGCGCGGCCGTCTCGCGCATCTGCGTCACGTCTCGCGAGGCGACGACGAGCCCCGCGACGGCCGGCTCGTGGAGGAGGTTCGCGATGGAGGAGTCCATCACGCGGTACGAGCCGTCGCGGTGCCGGAGGCGCAGCTCGGCCCTCACGCGCCGGCCCGGCCGGCCGGCCGCCGCCGCAAGGGCCCTCCGGAGCGTCTCGACGTCCTCGGGGTGGACGAAGTCGATGCCGGGCCTTCCGACGACCTCCTCCGGGGCGAGGTCGAAGACGGTGCGGACGGACGGGCTCACGTCGCGCACCCTCCCCTCCGCGTCGTAGACGACGACCACGTCGAGCGTGCTCTCGACGAGCGCCCGGTAGTAGGCCTCGCTCGGCACGAAGTCCGGCACGCCCCCCGAAGGGGCCGACGGCGCCTTCTCTTCCATCGCCTGGACGGATTCTATCGACCGTCCGCCCCGGGACGGAGCCCGGAGCGCCCCTCGAGCCTCAGGCCTTGCCGAAGACGTATTCCGTCAGGAACTCGGCCCGGTCGCGGTCCTCGACCGCGCGCCGGGCCGCGACGTCGCCGATCGAGACGATGCCGACGACGCCGGTCCCGTCGCCGACGACGACGACGTGCCGGATCCGCTCGCCGCGCATCGTCGACTCGACGACCTCGATCGGGTCGTCGGGCCTCACCGAGACGATCTTCGGCGTCATCACGTCGGCGACGAGCGTCGCCGCGGGGTCGCGCCCTTCCGCGACGACGCGCTTGACGACGTCGCGCTCGGTGAAGATGCCGCTGAAGGTCATCCCGTCGAAGACGACGAGGGAGCCGATGTTCCGGTCGCGGAAGAGGATGCAGGCGTCCCGGACGGTCGCGCCCGGGTCCACCGTGATCACCCCCCCGAAGGGCTTGGAGGCGAGGAGCTCGCGGGCGGTCGTCATGGACACAATCTGGGAACGCCGCACGGGGCTGTCAACAGGCCGACGACACTTTCGTGCTGCGCGTAAACGCGTCGGGAGACCCGGAACGCCGCCTCCCCGGGGCGAGCGGCGCCGGCCTCTGCGGCGCCACGGGGTAGTCTTGGAAAGATGCGCCTCGAGCCGAGTCCCCGGGCGGTCTGCACGGCGTACGCGATCTCGGGCGCGTGCGCCCTCGCCTACCAGGTCGTCTGGTACCACGCGTTCGTCGAGAGCCTCGGCGCGGCCTCGACCACCTTCCTCGTGGTCCTCTGCGCGTTCATCGGAGGGCTCGGCCTCGGCGCGGCCTCGTCGTCGCGCTTCTTCCGGCTCCTCTCCCGGGCGACCCTGGACCACGGGCTCAGGAGCTACGGCCTCGTCGAGCTCCTCCTCACCCTCTCCGCGCTCTCGCTCCTCCTCCTGACCCGCCTGCCGGCGTCGTCCCTGCTCGGCCCGTTCCCCTACAGGGAGGTCGGCGAGGCCGGGCTCGCCCTCCTCGTCCCGTCCCGGGCGTCGCTCGCGCTGAAGCTGGGCCTGGCCACGGTCGCGGTGGGCGTCCCCTGCTTCTTCATGGGGACGACGTTCCCCTACCTCTGCTCCCTCTTCCCGGGCGACGCCCGCTTCCCGAGCCGCCTCTACGGCGCGAACACCCTCGGCGCCTGCGCCTCCGTCCTCCTCACGGAGTTCTGGGGGCTCCGGCACCTCGGCTACATGGGATGCCTCTCCGTGGCCGCCCTCGGCACGCTCTCGCTCGGTCTCTTCTTCCTCCGCCTCCCCGCGGCGGCGGAGAGGCATCGCGCCGGCGCGGGAGCCCCCGACGCCGCCTTCGGGGCCGGCCCCACGATCCTGCCCGGGGTCCTGAGCGGCTTCCTCTGCGGCGGGTGGCAGGCGCTCTGCTACGTCCTCGTGAAGTTCACGCTCGGCCCGACGCGCGGGGTGTTCGCCCTCCTGGCGTTCTTCTCCATCTTCGGCATCTGGATGGCCGCCTCGCTCGTCCATCGGCGCCCTCCCCGGAGGGCCCGGCTCCTCGCCGCGGCATGGGCCGCCCTCGCGTGGTGCGTCGCCGTCTGGCTCCTCGAGCCGCGCCTCTCGGAGGCGCTGGTCGCCGCGGGCGCGTTCCGGCTCCCGGGCCTCCTCGGGGTCGACGGCGCCGCGCTCCTGACGACGGGCCTCGCCGTCGGCCTTCAGGTCTTCGTCCCCTACGCCCTCTGGTCCCTCCTCCTCCCCGACCTCTGCGACCGGCTGCAGGCTCGGGGCGGGGACCTTTCCGCCACCTACGGGGCGAACACGATCGCCTTCCTCGCCGGCGTGCTCGCCTTCGGCTGGGCCCTCCAGTGGGTCCACTTCTTCTTCGCCCTGAGGGCGTTCCTGCTCCTCGCGGCGGTGCTCCTCGCGCTCCTCACGGCCGTCCCGTGGGACCGGCCGCTCCGCCCCGCTCCGGCCTTCGCGGCCGCCCTCGTCGCCGTCGCGGGGACGGCGATCCTTCCGCGCGGGCTCGAGATGCGGCTCGTCGGAGGGCTGGCGGACTCCGAGCGCGCCGTCGTGGACTGGCGGAGCACGCCGGAGCACCTCTTCTGGGTGCGGCGCGGCGCCGGCGGGAGCGCCTCGCTGATGTTCGACCGGCACTCCATGTCGGCAGACGCCTGGCGGGCGCAGGTCTACATGCGGCTGATGGCCCACGTCCCGCTGCTCCTGGTTCCGGAGCCGCGCCGCGCCCTCCTCGTCTGCTTCGGCGTCGGTTCGACGGCCGACGCGATCCGGCGCCACTCGGGGATCGAGCGCGTCGACGTCGTCGACCTGAACCGGAGCGTCTACCTGCTGAACCGGCACTTCGAGCCCTCGAACCACGCCGTCCTCTCCGACCCGCGCGTGCGGCTCTTCGTCGACGACGGACGGGAGTTCACGAAGCGCCCGGCCGGCCCCTACGACTTCGTCACGATGGAGCCTCCCCCTCCTCTCCAGCCGGGCATCTCGCGCCTCTACTCCCGGCAGCACTACGAGAGGGTGAAGGAGATCCTCACCCCCGGGGGCGTCGTGAGCCAGTGGCTTCCCGAGAGCCAGATGGACGAACGGGGCGTCGCCCTGATCGTCGCGACGTTCCTGGACGCATTCCCGCACGTCGTCCTCTTCGCCGGCCAGAACCGCGACCTCGTCCTCGTGGGAGGCCGGGCCCCCTTCGACGTCGCCGGGCTCGGCTCCCGGCTCGCGCGGGAGCGGTCCGTCGCCGCCGACCTCGGCGCCCTCGGCTTCGAGGATCCCGCCCACGTCCTCGCCACGTTCCTGCGCACGGAAGCGACGCTCCGGCCGATCTGGGGAGGACGCGAGCTCATCGAGGACGGCTTCTCGAGCCTCGACGTCATCCAGATCAGCCCCGTGCAGCAGCTCGCCCCGGGCAGCGCCTTCCGCGCCCCGAAGCCGGGCCTCGCCCTCGATCCCGAGGACGTCCGCGCCTTCCTCTCCCGCGCCGGGGCGCCCGAGGCGGAAGCGGTCGCCGCGCTCCAGCGACGGCTGACGGAAGACCCGCTCCTTCGTCGAACGGTCAACCCGGTCTACCTCCCGCACGGTCCCCGCGGTGGCGCCCCCTGAGGAGGCCCGCGGATCGTCGATGCCCGGACGCGCCACTCGTGACATCGTTCCGTGTCGCGGCGGGCCAGGCCCGCCCCAGGAGAAAGAGATGAAGCGGATCCCGGTCCTCTCGGCCGTCCTCCTCCTCGGCCTCGGCACCGCGGCCCCGGCCTCCGACGTGATGTCCTTCCGGAAGGCCTGCTTCGCCTCCACGAAGCCGGGGAGCTGGGTGACCTACGAGCAGACGGCGACCGACGCGGAGGGCCGGACGCGGACGAGCGTCGTCACGCTTTCGCGGCTCGCCGACGACGGCGGTGCGACGTGGCTCGAGGTGCGGGTCGTCCCGAAGAAGGGGACCCGGTTCGAGCCGAAGACGGTCGGGCACAAGGACAAGCCGATGACGATGAGGCTCCTGCTGCAAGCGGGCTTCGCAGTCGAGGAGAACGCCCTCGACTACCCGAAGCACGTCGAGAGGATGGTCCTGCAGGAGGACGGCGGGGACGCGGTTGAGTACCCGTTCGGGGCGGCGGGCGTCGTCGCGCCGGGCTTCGTGACGCTCGTCGACTACGGCGCGAACGCCGTTCCCCTCGGCTCCTGCACGCTCGACGGCAGGAGCGGGGAGAGGTACCGGATCGAAGGGCCGTTCGACGTGAAAGTCGAGGACCCGCAGAGACCCTGGGCCGACACGCGTACGAAGGGGACGACCGAGGCCGAGGTCTGCCTCGGCGGGTCGGTTCCGTTCGGCCGCCTCCACGAGAAGACCGTTGCGAAGGACGAGAGCGGAAAGCTGAAGGAGACGGTCGAGACGCGCGTCCTCGACTCGGGGACGGGCGCGACGTCGGCGATCCGGGGCCCCGTCCGGAAGTGGCTGCAGGGGCCGCCGACCGAGCTGCCGCCCCCGGCGCTCTGAAGGCGACTCCCGGCAGGCCGCCTTCGGACACGCACGGAGCGCTTCCTCCCGTTCCGTGGCATCGTTCCGCATTGCGGCGGGAAAGACCCGCCCCAGGAGATGAAACGATGAAACGGATCCCGGTCCTTTCGGCCGTCCTCCTCCTCGCCGTCGCGAGCGCCGCGCCCGCGGCCGACGTGATGTCGTTCCAGAAGGCCTACTTCGGCTCCACGAAGCCGGGAAGCTGGGCCCGGTACGAGCAGACGAACACCGACGCGAAGGGAAAGGTCCAGAAGGCGGAGGTGACCCTCTCGCACCTCGAGTCCGACGGCGGCCGCATCACCTTCGAGATGCGCTCCGTCCCGAAGGAAGGCGGGAAGAAGGACAAGACCGTGACGATGCGGTACGTCCTCAACACCGACTTCAAGCCCGAGAAGAACGCCCTCGACTACATGAAGTACGTCGAGAAGATGGTCTTCCAGGTCGAGGGCGAGAAGGCGATGGAGTACCCGCCCGACATGATGAACCAGGTCGCCGCGGCCTTCGTCTCGAACGTCGACTACGACACGAACGTGAAGTCCGACGGGCCCTGCGGGGCCGACGGCCGGAGCGGCGAGAAGTACCTCATCTCCGGCTCCTTCGACTTCAAGATCGCCTTCGTGCGGATGAGGGGAACGACGGAGACGGATCTCTGCATGAGCGACGGGGTGCCGTTCGGCCGCCTCTCCGAGAGGACCGTCTCGAAGGACGACAAGGGGAAGGTCACCTCGACGACCGAGATGCGGCTCCTCGAGACGGGGACCGGCGCGAAGACGTCGATCAAGGGGCCGGTCGAGAAGGTCGAAATGCCCAAGATGCCCTGGGGCTGATCGTCCTCGCGGGCGGGGCGGGCCGGCGCGGCCCGCCCCGGCGCGCTTAGACTTCCGCGCATGCCCGGCACTCCCGACGGCCCCTCGGGGGACGCCCCGCTCCTCGCGCCCGGGACCCTCCTCGCGTCGCGCTACCGCGTGCGGCGCGCCCTCGGCGGCGGCGGGATGGGCGACGTCTGGGAGGCCGAGGACCTCGAGCTCGGCGCGGTCGTCGCGCTCAAGACGCTCCGCGCCGCGCGCGACGAGCGGTCGCTCGAGAGGTTCCGGCGGGAGATCCTCCTCGCGCGGAAGGTGACCCACCCGAACGTCTGCCGGATCTTCGACCTCGGCTGGCACGCCAGCCCCGCCGGCCGCGTCGCGTTCCTCACGATGGAGCTCCTCCCGGGCGAGACGCTCGAGGAGCGGGTGCGGCGCGAGGGACCCCTGCCGCTCGAGGCGGCGCGGAGGGTCCTCGAGGACGTCGCGCGCGGCCTCGACGCCGCGCACGCGGCCGGCGTCGTCCACCGCGACCTGAAGAGCGCGAACGTCATGCTCGTGCCCGCGGAGAGCGGGGGCGAGAAGGCCGTCGTCACCGACTTCGGCCTCGCCACGGGGCGCGCCGCCGGGAGCGGGCCGAGGCTGACCGACGTCGTCGAGATCGTCGGGACGCCCGACTACATGGCCCCCGAGCAGGTCGAGGGGGGCGAGATCGGGCCCGCGACGGACGTCTACGCCCTCGGCATCGTCGCGTACGAGGTCCTCTCGGGGCGCCTCCCGTTCGAGGGCGCCACGCCGATGTCGCGGGCCGTGAGAAGGCTCGGAGAGGAGCCCGCGCCGCTCCCGGAGGGCGGGCCCGCCGCCGTCCCGCCGCACGTCCGCGCCGCGATCGCCCGCGCCGTCGCGCGCGAGCCGGAGCGCCGCTTCGCCTCCGCCGCCGAC
>JBDIBE010000015.1:0-19400 GCA_039812785.1 Thermoanaerobaculia bacterium
CGGGCTCGTCGCCTTCGCCTTCGGCGCGGGCGCGGGCGGCGGAGGCGGCGGGACCGAGGCCGCCGCGGCCATCTTCGCCTCGGGCGTGGAGATGCCGCTCGAGACGACGGCGGCCGCGTTCGCCGTGGCGACCGTCGGGAGGTTCTCGACCGCCGCGCCCCCCGACGGCTCGAGGACGGTCGGCGCGCCGTGGACCGTCGGCGCGGACGGGGGCGGCGGCGGGACCGTCCGGACCGGCACCGAGGGCGCGACGGGGCTCCCGAGCGAGAGCCCGAAGACGGCGGCGAGCGCCGCCACGAGCTCCGTGCAGCTCGCGTAGCGGTACTGCGGGTTCTTCGCGAGGGCGCGCGCGAGCACGTCGTCGACGCCCGGCGGCAGGCCGCCGACGAACGACGTCACCGGATCGGGCGGCACGGCGACGTGCTGGTGGAGGACGGCGAGCGGCGTGTCGGCCTTGAAGGGGACGCGCCCCGTCAGCATCTCGAAGGCGATGCAGGCGAGGGCGTACTGGTCGGCCCGCGGGTCGAGCGGCTTGCCCATCGCCTGCTCGGGCGCCATGTACGAGGGGGTCCCCATGACGGTGCCCGTCGCCGTCAGGCCCGAGACGGAATCGGCGCTCCGCGCGAGGCCGAAGTCGGCGAGGAGGGGCCGGCCGGCCGAGTCGAGGAGGACGTTCCCCGGCTTGACGTCGCGGTGGAGGATTCCCTTGGAATGCGCGTGGTCGAGCGCCGCGGCGATCGCCGCGAGCCACGGGACCGCCTCGGCCGGCGGGACCGGCCCGCGGATCCGCTCCTTCAGCGACCCGCCGGCGACGAGAGGCATGACGAGGTACGAGACCTCCTTGCCCTCCAGCGCCGCGGTGCCGAAGTCGTAGACCGCGAGGATGTTCGGGTGCTCGAGCCCGGCGACGAGCCGCGCCTCGCGGAGGAAGCGCTCCGCGAAGGTCGGGTCGGCGGCGATCGGGTCGTGGATGACCTTCACCGCGACGGTGCGGTGCAGCGTCTGGTCCTCGGCCCGCCAGACTTCCGACATGCCGCCGGCGCCCGCGCGCTCGAGGAGGCGATAGCGGCCCAGGACGGTTCCGGGTGTCACGGCCATGGCGTCCTCGTTTCTCTCCCTTAGCATAAGACGAGGGCCGCCGAGGTGGTTGAGAACCCCGTCACGCATCGTCCGGATCGCCACGATCGCCGGGCCGCCGGCCGGCGCTGGGTCTACCTCGTCCGCTCCAGGCGGACGGGAGGCCTCTCCGTCGGGATCAACCTCGACCCGCAGAAGACGTGCAACTTCGACTGCGTCTACTGCGAGGTCGTCGACCGGAAGGCGATCGCGCGCCACGTGGGGCGGCCCCGGGTCCCGCTCGAGGAGGTCGCCTCCGAGCTCGCGGAGCTGCTCGACGCGCTGCGCGGCTGCGACGACCCGCTCCGCGACGTCGCCTTCGCGGGAGACGGCGAGCCGTCCACGTTCCGCGGCTTCCTCCCGCTCGCCCGGCGCGTCTTCGAGGTCCGCGACGCGGCCGGGCTCGAGGGGCTGCCCGTGATCCTGATCACGAACGGCTCGGGCCTCGGGCGCGCCGAGATGCTCGAGGCGCACGACCTCTTCGCCGCGCGCGGCGGCGTCCTCTGGGTGAAGCTCGACGCCGGGACGGAGGGCTTCTACCGCGCCGTCTGCCGGACCGCCGTGCCGTACGCGCGCGTCCTCGGGAACCTCGAGCGGGCCGCCCGGCGGCATCCCGTCGTCGTCCAGTCGATGTTCTTCCGCTCCGACGCGCTCGGGGCGCCCGCGGCCGCGGAGGTCGGCGCCTGGGCTTCGCGCCTCGCGGCCGTCGTCCGCGCAGGCGGCGCGCTCGCCGGCGTGCAGGTCTACACCATCTCGCGCGAGACGATGGAGGAAGGGATCCACCCGCTCGGGGAGGCGGAGCTCGAGGCGATCGCCGAGGCCGCGCGGGCCGCCCTCCCCGGCGTTCCCGTCGCGACGTACCGCTGACGGGCTACGCCGGCTCGGCGAGGTCCGCGCCCGCGAGCGCGCCGTAGAGCGCGACGGACCCGGCGCCCGCCTTCGACGCGTCGTCGAGGGCCTCCTCCGCCCGCGAGAGGAGGCTCGCGGTGTCGAAGGCGTCCTCGGGGTAGGCCGCGAGCCCGACCGTGAGGGAGAACCGGAGGCCCGTCGCCTCGAGCCGCGGGTCGAACGACGAGCCGAAGTTCTTCTGGATCGCCTCCGCCGCCCGGCGCGCGTTCGCCTTGTTCGCCTCGAAGATCAGGATCCAGAAGGTGTCGCCCTTGCCCCGCCCGACGACGTTCACCGACCGCGTCGCGCGGACGAGCTGGGCGGCGACCTTCGGCAGGAGGGCGTCGCCGTAGGCCGCGCCGAAGCGCTGCGCCGCCTCCGAGAGGCCGTCGACGCGGATGTGGGCGACCGAGAGGGGCTGGCCGCTCCGCTCGGCCCTCTTGATCTCCGACTCGAGCCTCCGGAGGATCGCCGTCGGGTTGTAGAGCCCCGTCACCGAGTCGCGCTCCGTCTGCTGCTCGATGATCTTCATGAGCCGCGCGTTGTGAAGCGCGACCGCCGCGGCGTCCGCGAGGAGCGAGAGGCGGCCGCCGAGCTCCGACGGCCAGGCCTCGCCCGGCGCGCGAAACGACAGGGTGAGGACGCCGATCTGCTCGTCCTGGAAGAGGAGCGGCACGGCGGCGGCGCGCGGCGGCAGGGAGTTCGCGCCCTGCGCGGCCGGGTAGAGGGAGGCGATCTCGCCGTCGCCGACGAGGACGAGCGCCTTCTCCTGCCAGGCGCGGACGACCGGGTGCGCGACGTTCTCCGTGGGGACCGTGCGGAGCCCGTCGCCCCCGGGGTCGGCGCCCCACTGCGCGAGGACGCGGAGCGACTTCGTCTGCGCGTCGGCGTCCCAGAACTGGGCGCTCTCGCCGCCGAGGAGCGCGACCGCCTGCTCGCAGAGGGTGTGCTTGATGCGCGGGGCGTCGAAGGTCGTCGAGAAGGTGCGCCCCACCTCGCGCAGGCGGTCGAGGAAGCGGAAGGAGGCGCGCTCGGCGCGGAGCAGGCGCGCCGAGGTGACGGCGAGCGAGACCTCCACGGCGAGCGCCTGGAACGTCGCGAGGAGCGGCGGGCCGAAGGCCCAGGGCCTCCCCGCGCCGAGGCCGAGGAGAGCGCCGACGATCTCGCCGCGCCCGGCGAGCGGGACGGCGACGAGGGAGAGCGGGCGCGGGAGGTCCTTCGCCGCCTCGGGCGCCGGGACGAGGTCGAAGCCCTGTGGGTCGGCGAAGAGGTCCGGCAGGAGGACGCTCGTCCCCTCGGACGTCAGGCGATCGAAGACGGCGCGCGGCACCTCGACGCGGCGGGGCGCGGCGGGCGCCTCGCGGAAGCGGAACGACGCCGCCCCGGGGCGGCCGTCGAGCGGCCGCAGCTGGACGGCGCAGAGGTCGAGGCCGAGGCGGCTCCCGATCTCCTCGACCGTCCGCTCGAGGATCGTGTCGATCTCGGTCAGGCCGGCGAGCGCCGCGTGGACTCCGTTCACGAGGGTGATCCGCTCCGCGTTGCGGCGCTCGGCCTCGATGAGCCGCGCTTTCTCGAGGGCGCCGGCGGCGAGGCGGGCGAGCTCCTTCACGAGGCGCATCTCCTGCGCCGTCAGGACGAAGGCGCCGCGGCGCGACATCGTCAGGAAGCCGAACACGGCCTCTCCCTGCTCGAGCGGGATGGCGAGGCGGCGGCGGCGCTTCGGCCCCTTGCTGTCGTCCGCGTCGTCGTCCGCGTCGTCGAACGCCGGGCCGTGAGCCTCCAGCGCGCGCACGAGGATCTCGTCGTCGCCGATCGGGCGGCGCTGGCCCGGGACGGAGGCGGCCGTGCCCGGGAGGGAGCCGGGCGAGGTCCCCTGCCCGAGCACGAACTCGACCTCGCCGCGGTCCGGGTGGTAGCGGTAGGCCTGCACCTGCTCGAACTCGAGCTGCCGCTGGAGCGAGGCGGCCGCGAGGCGGACGACCTCGTCGGCGTTCAGGGTGTGGAGCGCGCCCGCGGCGAGCTCGAAGAGGGCGACGGCCTCCTCGCGCCGTTTCACGAGCGTCGCGGTGTTGCGCTCCCGCTCCAGGAGGCGCCCGAAGATCTGCGCGTGGGCCCGGACGGCCTCCTCGACGTCGACGCCCTTCCCCTCCGACTGGGGCACGCTGACGCCGAAGGCCCCGGCCACGTGCTCCCCGACCTTCACCGGCGCGCAGAGGAACGCGAGGCCCGACTCGACGAGGCGCTTCTCCTTCCCGTCGGCGAGGGCCCCCTCGAGCACCCGGCCGAGGCGCTGCACCGCCGCGCCCGCCACGATCGAGCCCCCCGTGCGGCTCATCGGCGGAGCGCCTCCCGCCGGCAGGAGCGCCACCGCGACGGCGTCGAAGAAGCGAAGCGCCGCCTCGAGGACGGTCCGGATCGACTCGTCGAGGAACTTCCCCTCGGCGAGGATGGACTCGAACCCCTTCAGAAGGGCGAGGTCACGACTGGTCGGCACGGCGGCGACGATCTCCCGGTGCTGCGCTGCATCCGATCATAGCCGGGAACCGTGCCCGGCGTGCGCCGGGCCGGCGTCACGCGGCCGCGTCCTCCTCGGCCCGGCGGGCGCCGAGCAGCCCCTGGGCGACGAGGAGGAGCATCCCCACGTCCCGGACGATCACCATCCACATGTCCCGGATCCGCTCGTCGAAGCTCTTCCCGGCCGAGGCGACGTCGAAGCAGCCGCAGTCGATCGCGTTGCCCCGGAGGAGGTTCACCGAGATCGCCACCACGAAGACCGCGAGCAGCGCCCCGACGAGGAGGGCCGCCGTCCGGCGCCAGATGCCGAGGATCAGGGCGAGGCCCGCCAGGAGCTCGGCCCACGGCATGACGAGGGCCGCGGCGTTCACCAGGGGCCCGGGGAGGATCCGGTAGTTGTAGACCATGTGGGCGAACGCCGGAGGGTCCGCGATCTTCGGGAGCGCGGCGACGACGAAGAAGACGCCGAGGGCGATCTGCGTCCGGACGGTCAGCCAGGGGTGGGTCAGCGCCTCCCGAAGCGTCATCCGCGCCCCCCGGTGGCGACCGCGCCTCCGCGCTTCACCCAGTCGGGGAAGCCGTCGCGGTAGACGAGGAGGTTCTCGAAGCCGGCGCCGAAGAGGGCCTGGGCGAGCATGTGCGAGTCCTCGCAGTCGCCGCCGGAGCAGTAGAGGACGACCGGGAGGGAGCCGTCGCGCCCCTCCGCGACGAGGGCCTCGACGCGCCCCTTGAGCACCTCCGACTCCCAGACCGGGAAGGAGCGGGCGCCCGCGACGTGCCCCTGCGCGTAGTCCTTCGACCTCCGCGCGTCGAGGAAGAGCGCGCCCCGGGCGTGGAGCCAGGCCGCCGCGTCGCCGCCGATCTCGGCGTACGGCTGGCGGTGCGGAGGGAAGCGGGCGAGGAGCTCGGCGGGCGTCGCGTCCGCGGCCTTCGCCGACGGGGGCGGGATGGGCGTCGGGGCGAAGGCCGGGGCCGCCTTCGGGGACGACGCCGGGATCGCCGGCGCCGGCGTCGCGGCCCGCGAGGAAGCCTGGGGCACGGGAACCGGCGTCGGCTCCACTGCAGGCGCCGGCGGCGTTGTCTCGAAGGGCGCGAGGGGGGCTGCCGCGGCGCGCGCCGGGACCGTCGTCGCGTTCGGGTAGTCGCCCGGGAGGGCGAGCTTCCGCTCGCGGCCGGCGAGGGCGTTCGAGACGAGGGCGCAGGCGACGGCGAGGACCAGGAGCGTGCCGGCCTCGGCGAGGAAGCGTCGGAGGTTCATTCGGGTGCTCCGTCTGGGGGCGCGGGGCCCGGGGCATTCTATGCAAGGGTCCCGCCCCACCCGGGGCGCCGTTCCGGCGCGCGGGACATTTAGGTTCACGGCGAAACAGGCCCCGGTCGGGTCTACAATTCCCGGTCCAGTTCGAGTGCGCCAAGGAAGGGGAAGAGGATGAGCGAAAACACTCTGACGATCCGGGACAACCGCACCGGCAAGGAGTACGTCGTTCCGATCGAGAACGACACCATCAAGGCCATGGACCTCCGGAAGATCAAGGTGAACCCGGAGGACTTCGGCATGATGACGTACGACCCCGCGTTCCTGAACACGGCGTCGTGCAAGTCGAAGATCACCTTCATCGACGGCGACAAGGGGATCCTCGAGTACCGCGGCTACCCGATCGAGCAGCTCGCCGAGAAGTCGAGCTTCCTCGAGGTGGCCTGGCTCCTCTGGAACGGCGAGCTGCCGACGAAGTCCGAGCTCGACGAGTTCACCCGCCACGTCACGCACCACACCTACCTCCACGAGAACATCAAGAAGCTCATGGAGGGGTTCCGCCACGACGCGCACCCGATGGGGATGCTGCAGTCGACCGTCGGCGCGCTCTCCACCTTCTACCCCTCGGCCAAGCAGGTGAACGACCCGCGCCAGCGGGCCCACCACACGATCCGCCTCATCGCGAAGATGCCGACGATCGCGGCCTTCGCCTACCGCCACACGATCGGCTTCCCCTACGTCTACCCCGACAACGACCTCTCGTACGTCGGCAACTTCCTCTCGATGCTCCGGAAGATGTCCGAGCCGAAGTACAAGGTGAACCCGGTCCTCGAGCGCGCGCTCGACGTCCTCTTCATCCTCCACGCGGACCACGAGCAGAACTGCTCGACGAACGCGATGCGGGCGATCAGCTCCGCCCAGACCGACCCCTACTCGAGCCTCTCCGGCGCCATCTCCGCCCTCTACGGCCCGCTCCACGGCGGCGCGAACGAGGCGGTCCTCACGATGCTCCGCGAGATCGGGACGATCAACAACGTCCCGGCCTTCGTCAAGGAGGTCAAGGAGGGCCAGGGCGAGAAGAAGCTGATGGGCTTCGGGCACCGGGTCTACAAGAACTACGACCCGCGCGCGAAGGTCATCAAGGGGCTCGCCGACCAGGTCTTCGAGGTCACGGGGAAGAACCCGCTCCTGACGATCGCCGTCGAGCTCGAGCGGATCGCGCTCCAGGACGAGTACTTCGTCAAGAGGAAGCTCTACCCGAACGTCGACTTCTACTCCGGCCTCATCTACGAGGCGATGGGCTTCCCGCCCGACTACTTCACCGTCCTCTTCGCGATCGGCCGGACCGCCGGCTGGCTCGCGCAGTGGCACGAGATGGTGAACGACGCCGACCAGAAGATCGCCCGGCCCCGCCAGGTCTTCCTCGGTTCGGCGCGCCGCGACTACGTCCCGATGGACAAGCGCTGACGGACCAGGGCCGACGGGCGAGAAGGGGAGGCCTCGGCCTCCCCTTTTCCTTTGCCCCGCCGGGCCCGCGGGCGCGGCGTCAGCCGCAGTGCGCGCAGAGCCCGTCGAGCGTCAGAGAGAGCGTGCGGACCGTCCGCCCGTCCGGGAGGACGCCCCGCTCGGCGACGCCGAAGTCCTCCCACGGCACGTCCTCGACGCTCCCGCAGGAGCGGCAGACGAGGTGGTGGTGCGGGGCGACGTGGGCGTCGTAGCGGGCCGGGCCGTCCTTCGCGGTCAGGTCGGCGACGAGGCCGGCGCGCGTGAGCGAGTGGAGGACGTTGTAGACCGAGGCCCTCGACAGGACCGGACCGTCCGCGTTGACCGCCGTCTCGACCTGCTCCGCCGTCGGGTGGCTGTCGGTCGAGGCGAGGTACGACAGGACGGCGACCCGCGGTTCCGTCACCCGCAGGCCCCGCTGCCGGAGCAGCGCCTTCAGCGCCTCGGCGTCCCTCTTCACGAGATTTAGAATAATTCCAGACGAGCGCCGACGCAAGGAGCCCCCGGGGCGGGGGTCCCGGCCGCGACTACGGGTCAGGAGCGGGCGTCGGGGGCCTTCGTGACGAAGGCGCGGCCGAAGCGGCCGAGGCGCGGCCCCTCCAGGAAGCTCGGGCTCCAGCTCCACATCACGCCGACGGCGCGGCCGAGGAGGTCGATGACGGGCCGCGTTCCGAAGAAACGGGCGTCCCGGCTCTCGTCGCGGTTGTCCCCCATGAGGAAGACCTCTCCCTCGGGGACGGTGATCGGACCGAAGTTGCGGAGAGCCGGCTTCTCCGGCAGGACCCGGATCGGGTGCGGCCGGCCGTCGACCGTCTCCGTGCCGAGGATCTCGACCTCGCCGTCCGCGAGGGTGCGCGGAGGGAGGAACTCGACCTTCTGGGGCTTGCCGTTCACGAAGAGGGCCTCGTTGCGAAGCTCGACGACGTCGCCCGGGAGGCCGATGAGCCGCTTGACGAACGGCACGCTCCCGCCGTCGGGGTTGCGCACCACGACGACGTCGCCGCGCTTCGGGACCCCCGTCTTCAGGAGCCTCACCTTCGTGAACGGGAGGCGGATCTGGTAGGCCGACTTCCAGACGAAGACCCGGTCCCCCTCGAGGATCGTCGGCTTCATGGAGCCCGTCGGGACGACGTACCAGTCCGCGAGGACCGAGCGGCCCGTCAGGATGATGGCGGCCATCAGGACGAGCTGGCGGACGTCCTTGAGGATCTGCTTGCGTTTCTCGGTCGAAATGGCCATCGGGCGCGAAGTGTCGCACATTCCGGGCCAGCGCCCGGAGCGGCTATCCTCCGGCCCATGACGACCGGCTACACGGACGACCACGCTTCCGCGGGGACGAAGGCGGCCCTCCCGGAGCTCGAGACCTGGCCCTCCCAGTACCCGGAGGACTACGAGGTCACGATCACGATCCCCGAGTTCACGTCGATCTGCCCGAAGACGGGTCTTCCCGACTTCGCCACGATCGTCGTGACGTACGTCCCCGACGCGCGGTGCGTCGAGCTGAAGTCGCTCAAGGAGTACCTGACGGCCTACAGGAACCTCGGGATCTTCAACGAGAACGTCGTCAACCGCGTCCTCGCCGACCTCTCCGCCGCGCTGAGGCCGCGGCGCATGTCCGTCCGCGGCGTCTTCACCCCGCGCGGAGGGATCCAGACGACCGTCGAAGCCCGCTTCCCGAGCGGCCCGAGGGCTTGACAGCGGCGCTTTCGAAACCCAAATTCTGAGCGGGAGCCACGAGGATCTTTCGAGGGTTACGAGGTTCTTTCCGGGGCGACTCCGGATCGACCCCGCGAAGGACATAAGGGCCGCGGACGCGGCTCAAACGACCGAGGGTGGATGCGAGTTCGGAGGACCCACCGCCCTCAAGTCTCGGTCCCGGCCGGCCCGATCAGCCGGCCGGGATTCCTCGTTCCCGGGCCCCTTCAGCGCGGCGCGGCCGCGGGCTTCGGGGCGGGCGCCCCGGGCCGCGCGAAGGTGCCGTCCGGCTGCATGCGCCTGTAGAGCGCGAGGACGTTCGCGTTGTCGCCCTGCAGCGGGCAGTAGTCGAGGATCTTCTTGAGCGAGAGCTCGGCCGCGACGCGCGCCTCCGGCGCGTTCTTCGCCTTCTGCTCGGCGAGGAACGCGATGACGCGCTCGAGGTAGTGCCGTGTCGCGTCGAGCTCCTCGGAGACGAGCTTCGTCGGCTCGCCGCGCGAGGAGACGAGGCCCGCGGCGCCGAGCTGGCGGATCTTCTCGAGCATCTCGATCCACGCGCGCGGGTCGGTCGACGGGCCGAGGAGGTTCGGGCAGCGCGTCGGCGTGACGAGGTCGCCGACGAAGGCGAGGCCGTTGTCGTTGCAGAGCGCGACGAGGTCGAAGTCGGAGTGCACGGGCGTCGCGGCGGCGAGGAGCTCGACGCGCCGGTCGCCCGCGTGGACGACGAGCCGGTCGGCGACGCCGACGATCGTCGGCGCCTTCCGCCCCGGGACGGCCCCGAGGACGCCGGCGGCGAGCGGGTCGGCGGCGCGCGCGTTCACGAAGACCGTCGCGTCGGTCGGGAGGAAGGCCTCGATCCCGCCGTTGACGTCGACGTCGGTCTGGGTCATCACGATCCACCGGACCGGCTTCCCCTTCGTCTTCTCGCGGATCTGAGCCTTGAGGTTCTCGCCGTCGGCCTTCGTCCACCCCGTGTTGACGACGAGGACCCCGTCGCCCATGTCGACGAAGGCGCAGTTCGTGTAGCCGAAGCGGCCGTACCAGGTGAACGCGTTGTACTGCGCGACCTCGAACGGCGGCACGTCCTTCGGCAGCGGCGGCGGCGTCGGCAGGGCGGCCTTCGCCGCCGGCGCCTGCGCCGAGAGGGGCCCGGCGAGGGCGGCGGCGGAGAGGAGGAGGGCGAGGAGGGCGAGACGTCGTTTCATGCGGGCTCCGGGCCCCGGCCCGCCTCGCGGGCGCTCGGGGCGTCTTCGTTTCGGGATTCGGGCCGGGCGGATCGCGCCTCCGCCGCGCGGCGGCGCACGGCCCCGAGGAACTCGTCGAAGAGGGCGAGCTGGTCCGCGCGCTCGACGAGGTTCTCCGGGTGCCACTGCACCCCGGCGACGAACGGCGGGCCGGGGCGGGAGAGGGCCTCGACGATCCCGTCGGGCGAGGCCGCGAGGGCGACGAGGCCGGGAGCGAGCTCCTTCACCGCCTGGTGGTGCCGCGAGTTGACGTACTCCCCGTCGGAGGCGGCGAGCGCCGCGACGAGCGGGAGGCCCGAAGGCAGGCCTTCCTCGAGCCGCACCACGTGCGCCGGGTGAGACGGGAGGTGACCGTCTCGGCGAGGGAAGGAATGAGAGACGCCGCCGGGCCGCTGCGCGGGAAGGTCCTGCCAGAGCGTGCCGCCGAGCGCGACGTTGAGGACCTGCAGCCCGCGGCAGATGCCGAAGACGGCGGCCCCCGTGGCGAGCGCGCGCTCGAGGAGCTCGAACTCGACCTCGTCGCGGCCGGGGTGCGTCTCGACCGTCCCGTTCAGCCGCGCCTCGCCGTAGCGGGCCGGGTCGACGTCGACGCCTCCGGAGAGGAGGAGGCCGTCGAAGTCCGCCGGGACCGGGTCTCCGGGCTGCACGACGAGCACCTCCTCGGGGAGCGCGCCGGCGGCGAGGAGCGCGCCGCGGTAGGCCGCGAGCGGCTGATTCGGGTCGATGGCGAGGACGATCTTCATGCGCCGAGAGGGCCGATCCGGCCCGGGGCCGCCGAGTCTAGCAAGCGGCGTTCCAGCGGCCGCCGGGAGTCAGACGGGCGGCTCCCAGAACCGCGAGAACGTGTACCACTGCTCGCGGTTCTCGCGGACCGTCCGCTCGAGGATCGCGACGAACGCCTCCATCGCCGCGCGCTCGGCCGCGTCGCGCTCGCCGCGCCTCGCCGCCTCGACGCGGATCGGCGCCTCGACGACCGTCCGGTAGCTGCCGTCCCCCGAGCGGAGGACGAAGACCGGCAGGAGAGGCACGCCCGCCGCGGCGGCGATCCGGAACGGCCCGACGGGGAAGGAGACGTCGCGCCCGAGGAACGGGAGCTTTCGTCCGTTGCCGGCGTAGTCGCGGTCCCCCTGGATCGCGACGAAGTACCCCTCCTCGAGGCTCCGCACGATCTTCACCGCCGACATCTCCGACGTGACGGGGAGCGAGCGGATCCCGAGCCGGTCGCGCGCCTCCTTCCGGTCGTGCTCGACGACGGGCGAGGGGTCGGGGAGGTAGACGACGGCGACCTTCAGGCCGACCTCGTGGAGGAAGAAGCCGCCGATCTCGAAGTTCCCGACGTGCGCCGTGAGGAGGATGGCGCCGCGTCCCGCGTCGCGCGCCTCGACGAGGTGCCCGGTTCCGACGCGGATCGGGACGACCGCCTCGAGGTCGGTCGGCGGGTGCGCCGAGAAGCGGAGGAGGTCGATCCACGAGCGCGAGTGGTGGCCGAGCATCGCGCGCGCCGAGTCTTCGACCTCGCGCCGCCAGGGGGGAAGGCCGAGGATCGCCGCGTGGTTCTCGAGGATCGCCTCGCGCACCGGCTCGCGCGCCCAGATCGCCCGCTCCGCGGTCGCGGCCGCGAGGCGCGCGAGCCACTCCGGAGGGAACGTCCTGACAAGCCAGCGGAAGAACGGGAACCAGAGCCGGAACGTCGCGTGCGTGACGCTCGAGACGATCGGCGGCGCGTCGGTCCTTCGTCCCGGCGCGTGGGCGGCTTCTGAGTGGGGGCGCGACATCGGAGGGGGGCGCCCGACGGCGCCCGGGGCCGCGGATTCTAGCGCCGCCGCCCCGGCGCGGCGCCTCCGCGCCTCCTCCGCTCCTAAACTCCGGTCCCATGCGGGACCTCACCGAAGCCCGGCGCCCCCTCTCCCCCGAAGAGCTCGCCGCCCTCGCGGCGGTCGTCGGCGAGGCCCACCTCCTCGTCGCGCGCGACGACCTCGAGCCGTACGGGCGCGACTGGACCGAGGACTTCCGCGCCGAGCCCGCCGCGGTCGCGCGCCCGCGGACGACGTCCGAGGTCTCGTCGCTCCTGAAGCTCTGCTCGGAGCGGCGGATCCCCGTCACGCCGCAGGCGGGGCGGACGGGCCTTTCGGGCGGCGCGCTCCCCATCCGCGGAGGCCTCGTCCTCTCCGTCGAGCGGATGAGCTCGATCCTCGAGATCGACGAGGCGAACCTCGTCGCGGTCGCCGAGGCGGGCGTCGTCACGCAGGAGCTCCACGAGGCGGTCGAGGCCCGCGGCCTCTACTACCCGCCCGACCCGGCCTCGCGCGCCTCCTGCCGCCTCGGCGGGAACGTCGCCGAGAACGCCGGAGGGCCGCACGCGACGAAGTACGGCGTCACCTCGAAGTGGGTGATGGGGCTCGAGGCGGTCCTCGCCTCGGGCGAGGTCCTCCTCACGGGAGGGAAGACGCGGAAGGACGTCGCCGGCTACGACCTGACGTCGCTCCTCGTCGGGAGCGAGGGGACGCTCGCCGTCGTCACGAAGGCGTGGCTCCGTCTGATCCCGAAGCCGGGGGCCGCCGCCGTCGTCGTCGCGCCGTTCGCGACGCTCGAGGAGGCGGCCGCGGCCGTCGCGGCGATCTCCCGCGCCGGGCTCGTCCCGGCCGCGCTCGAGATCGTCGACCGCCCGTGCGTCGACGTCTCCTTCCGGAAGAAGGGGCTCCCCGTGCCGTTCCCCGAGGCCGAGGCGCGCCGCCTCGTCGAGCTCGACGGCGCGGACGACGCCGAGGTCGAGCGCGACGTCACCCGCTGCGGCGAGGTCCTCCTCGAGGCGGGGGCCCTCGACGCCGTCCTCGCGACGGACGAGGCGAAGCGGCGCGAGCTCTGGGAGGTGCGCCGCGGGATCGGCGAGGCGGTCCGCGAGCTCGGCTCCTCGAGCGAGCTCGACCTCGCGGTGCCGAGGACCGAGCTCGCCCCGCTCGTCCGCGGAGTGAGGCGGATCGCGAAGGAGGCGGGGCTCGCGACGGCCTGCTTCGGCCACGCCGCCGACGGCAACCTCCACGTCCACGTCTACCGCGAGGGGCGGGGCGAGGGGGACGAGGCGCGCTTCGAGGAGGCGACCCGCGCGATCTACGCCGAGGCGTGCCGCCTCGGCGGGACGGTGACGGGCGAGCACGGCGTCGGCGTCGCGGCCCGCGGCGTCCTCGCGCTCCGCCACTCCCCCGCCGTCCTCGCCGCGATGCGGGCCGTGAAGGCGGCCCTCGACCCGCTCGGAATCCTGAACCCCGGCAAGGCCCTCGCGTGAACGCCCCCCCGCGGGGTCAGGCGTGCAATCGTGTATTGTCTTTGACAATACACGATTGCACGCCTGACCCCGAATCGGGCGCCCCTGAACCGCGCTAGACTCGAACGACGATGTCGCACCCGTTCGAGCCGGTCATCGGGCTGGAGGTCCACGCGCAGCTGAAGACGCGCAGCAAGGCCTTCTGCGCCTGCCCCGTCGTCTTCGGCGCCGAGGCGAACACGGCCGTCTGCCCCGTCTGCCTCGGCTACCCCGGCGCGCTCCCGGTGCCGAACCGCGAGATGGTCGCCCTCGCGATGCGGATCGCCCTCGCGACGGGCTGCACGGTCCACGGCGTCTCCGTCTTCGCGCGGAAGAACTATTTCTACGCCGACCTCCCGAAGGGGTACCAGATCTCGCAGTACGACCGCCCGCTCGCGACGGGAGGGACGGTCGAGGTCCGCGGCGCGGACGGGACGCCGCGCGCGGCGCGCCTCCACCGGATCCACCTCGAGGAGGACGCCGGCAAGTCGATGCACGAGGCGCCGTGGGACGACGTCCCGTCCGGCGTCTCTCTCGTCGACCTCAACCGCGCCGGCACGCCGCTCGTCGAGATCGTCACCGAGCCCGACCTCCTCTCGCCGGAGGAGGCTTACGACTTCCTCGTGAAGCTCCGCCGCCTCGTCCGCTGGGTCGGCGCCTCGGACGGCAACATGGAGGAGGGCTCGCTCCGCTGCGACGCGAACGTCTCGCTCCGCCCCGCGGGGACGGAGGCGCTCGGGACGAAGGTGGAGGTCAAGAACCTCAACTCCATCGCCCACGTGAAGAAGGCGCTCGAGCACGAGATCGTCCGCCAGTCCGCGGTGCTCGGCGCGGGCGGCGCCGTCGTCCAGGAGACGCGCCTCTTCGACCCCGGGAGCGGGACGACCCGCCCGATGCGGTCGAAGGAAGAGGCAATGGACTACCGCTACTTCCCCGACCCCGACCTCGGCGCGCTCGTCGTCGACGACGCCTGGCGCGCGGAGGTCGCCGCCTCGCTCCCCGAGCTCCCCGCCGCGCGCGAGGCGCGCCTCGCCTCGTCCCTCGGCCTCCCCCCGTCCGACGCCGCGACGCTCTGCTCGGCGCGCCCCTTCGCGGACGCCTTCGAGGAGGCGGTCGCGCTCCACCCGTCGAACCCGAAGGGGGTCGCGAACTGGTTCCTCGGCGACGTCCTCGCCCGAATGACCGACGCCGACCGGCAGGAGGGGCGCCTCCCGCTCCCTCCCGCCTCCGTCGCGCGCCTCGTCGCCCGGATCGACGACGGGACGATCTCCGGGAAGATCGCCAAGGAGCTCTTCCCTCTCCTCTGCGCGGGAGAGACCGACGTGGACGCCCTCGTCCGCGAGAAGGGGCTCGTCCAGGTGACCGACGAGGCCCCGATCCGCGAGGCCGTCGAGGCCGTCCTCGCGGCGAGCCCGGCGCAGGTCGCCGCCTACCGCGGCGGCAAGACGGCCAGCTTCGGCTGGTTCGTCGGGCAGGTGATGAAGGCGACGGGCGGCAAGGCGAGCCCGGCGCTCGTGAACCGCCTCCTCCGGGAGAGGCTCGATACGTGATCGAGTTCTACCGGGTCTCGAAGGAGTACCACGGTCGACGCGTCCTCCGGAACCTCTCCTTCAAGGTCGCCCAGGGCGAGTTCGTCTTCCTCACCGGCCCCTCGGGCGCGGGGAAGACGACGGTCCTCAAGCTCCTCTACCGCGACGAGACGCCGGGCGAGGGGCAGATCCTCGTGAACGGCCGGAACGTCGGCGCGATGGCCGCCTCGCGCGTCCCCGAGCTCCGCCGCACGATGGGGATCGTCTTCCAGGACTACAAGCTCCTCCCGACGCGCACGGTCTTCGAGAACGTCGCGTTCGTCCTGAAGTTCCTCGGCGTCCCGTCCGCGGAGAGGCGGCGCCGGGCCTACCAGGTCCTCCGCCTCGTCGAGCTCCACCACCGCGTGAACTCCTACCCCGAGGAGCTCTCCGGGGGCGAGCAGCAGCGCGTCGCGCTCGCCCGCGCCCTCGTGAACGACCCCGAGCTCCTCGTCGCCGACGAGCCTACGGGGAACCTCGACCACCGCCTCGCGCAGGAGGTGATCCAGCTCTTCTCCCAGGTGAACGTCCGCGGGACGACGGTCCTCGTGGCGACGCACGACGTCGCGCTCATCAAGGAGTCGGGCCGGCGCTGCCTCACGCTCGACCGCGGGGCCGTCCTCGAGGGGCTCGTCGAGGCCGCGCTCCCGCCGCAGGCGGGGTGGCGCCGCGAGGGGGGCGTGAAGCTCCCGCCCCGCGACGAGGAGGGGCCGTGAAGCGCGGCGCCGTCCTCGCCGCGCTCCTCGACGAGGCGCTCACCGGCCTCTGGCGCGCGCGGCGCGTCACGGTCGTCTCGATCCTCCAGATCTCCTTCTCCCTCTTCCTCGTCGGCCTCTTCCTCCTCGCCTCGGAGAACCTCGGCGGCGTCGTGGAGACGCTCCGCGAGGAGACCGCCGTCACCGTCTTCCTGAAGGCGGACGCCGACGACGGCGCGACCGCGGCCCTCGAGAAGATGGCGCTCGAGTCGAAGCTCGTCTCCCGGGCGCGGCGGGTCTCGCCCGAAGAGGCGCGCAGCCGTTTCGCCCGCGCCTTCGAGAGCCTCGCCGGCGCCGCGGGGAACCTCTCAGGGAACCCCTTCCCCGCCTCCGTCGAGCTCGACCTTCTCCCGGGCGCCGCCGCCTCCGCCGCGCTCCGCCCGTTCCTCGCGAACCTCGCGTCGAGCCCGGCCGTCGAGGAGGTGCAGTTCGACGTCGACTGGGTCCGCCGCCTCCGCGGCGTCGTGAGGCTCGTCGCCTCCTCCGGGGCCGCCGCGGGGATCCTCCTCGCCCTCGGAGCCGCCTTCACGATCGCGAACGTCGTGAGGCTCACGATCCTCCTCCACCGCGACGAGATCGACGTCCTCCGGCTCGTCGGCGCGCCGGAGCTCCTCATCCGCGGGCCGTTCCTCCTCGGCGGCGTCCTGCAGGGGCTCCTCGGGGGCATCCTCGCCCTCGGGCTCCTCGGGCTCGCCTTCCGCGGGCTCCTCCTCTTCGTCGCGACGACGGAGAACGTCCTCCTCGGCGTCTTCGTGGTGAGGTTCCTCGATCCGCTGCGGTGCGGGCTGCTCGTCCTCGGCGGGGCCGTCGCCGGCCTCCTCGGCGGCACGGTCGCCTCGCGCCGCGAGCACGTCTGAGAGCGCCGTCCGTCAGGCCGGCTTCGCGCGCCTCAGCCGGGAGAAGACCGCGGCGGCGATCTTCGGCGGAACCCCGCGAGGGACGAGGCGCCCCGTGAAGATCCAGGCCGCATCGAGCACGTTCGGGACGACGACCGCCTTCCCGCGCGAGAGCCCCCGGAGCCCCGCCTCGGCGACCGTCTCCGCCGAGAGCGACGGGAAGCGGACCCTCTCTCCCGGCGCGAGGCCGGCGACGCGGTGGAAGTCGGTCCGCGTCGTCCCCGGGCAGAGCGCCGTGACGACGACCCCCGAGCCGCGCAGCTCCTCGTGGAGCGCGTGGGAGTAGGAAAGGACGAACGCCTTCGTCGCCGCGTACACGGACATGTACGGCACGGGGAGGAACGCCGCGGTCGAGGCGACGTTCATCACGTACCCCGCCTTCCTCGCCCTCATCGGCGCGAGGAAGAGGTCCGTCGCCTCGGCGAGCGCGACGACGTTCAGGCGGAGCATCCGGAGCGTCCGTTCGAGCCCCTGCTCCTCCTGCGGCCCGTACCAGCCGAAGCCCGCGTTGTTCACGAGGAGGCCGACCGGCTTCCCGGCGCCTTCCGTCGCCGCGAAGAGCCGCTCCGCGGCGCCCTCCGCCGCGAGGTCGAGGGCGAGCGCCTCGACGGCGACGCCCGAGGAGGCGCGGAGCTCCGAGGCGAGCGCCTCGAGCCGGTCGGCCGAGCGCGCGACGAGGAGCTGCGGGACCCTCCGCGCCGCGAGCCCCCTCGCGATCGCCTCGCCGATCCCGGCCGAGGCGCCGGTGACGAGGGCGAAGGAGCCCGAGGGGAGCGAGATCACCCGATCAGGTCCTCGGTCCCGTCGACGCCGAGGACGTTCCCCGTCAGCCAGGTCGTCTCGGGCCGGGCCATCGCGACGATCACGTGCGCGACGTCCTGGGGCGTCGTGAGGCGCCCCGCCGGGTGGACCGCGAGGACGCGGTCGATCATCTGGGCGTTCCCCGGGATCTTCCGGAGGGCCGGCGTGTCGGTGACCCCCGCTCGGATCGCGTTCACGGCGACCCCCTTCGCCACGAGCTCGACGGCGAGCTGGCGGCAGTGGCTCTCGAGCGCCGCCTTCGCCGCGGAGACCGCGCCGTAGGACTGCCAGATCCGGTGCCCGCCGGCCGAGGTCATCGCAAAGACGTGCGCGCCGGATCCGAGGAGCCCCGCGGCGACGAGGTCCTGCACCCAGTAGACGAGGGAATGGGCCATGACGTCGAGCGTCATGTCCATCTGCGCCTGCGTCATCCGCTCCTTCTCGTCGCCGAGGAAGGGCTTCAGCGTCCCGAAGGCGAGCGAGTGGAGGACGACGTCGACGGCGGGCTGCTCCGCGTCCGCGGCGATCGTCTCCCTCATCGCGGCGATCACCTCCGCGCGCTTCGCCGCGTCGGCCGCGTTCACGTTGAAGAAGCTCGCCCGGCCCCCCGCGTCCTCGATCTCGGAGGCGATCCGCTCCACGTTCGGGAGGGTCGCGCGGCGGTCGAGGTGGACGCCGAAGACGTTCCGCCCCGACTTCGCGAGCGCGATCGACGCGGCTTCGCCGAAACCCGAGGAGGCGCCGAGGACGAGGGCCCAGTTGCGCTTGGGATGCGACATGGCGCGGATTATCGACACCCCCCTTCGCCCTGTATAGTCGGAACGGGGACGTTGTCGATGCGCTTCGAGGCGGTTCGAAGGCTCCTCGAGAAGCTCCAGAAGAGCGGGAAGAAGACCCTCGAGGCCGAGGAGGCGGGAGGGGACTACACCGACAGCGAGCTCGCGTTCGGGCGGCTCGTCCTGCCGCTCCTCGAGGACATGGACACGATGAAGCGCCTCCTCGAGGACCTCTCGCGCCGCGCCCGCGCGATGCAGGTCGTCCTCGACAGGCTCCCCGTCGCCGCGCTCGTCCTCGACGCCGAGGGGAACCTCCTCGCGATGAACCGCGCGGCCCGCGACCACTTCGGCGGGCCGGCGATCACCTCGGCCGTCCTCCGGGCCGCGCGCCGCGCCCTCCAGGGGGACGACGAGTCGGCCTCGACCGTCGAGGACCCGCGCAAGCGCGGCGGCACGCTCCGCCTCGTCGCGGCCGACGTCGCCGAGGAGCACGCCGACGGCCCCTCGGAGAAGCCGTCCGTCGTCTTCGTCGTCTCGAACGACGCGCCGCCCCCCGTCGACGAGGGGGACCTCGTCGGGCGGTTCGACCTGACGAAGGCGGAGGCCTCGGTCGTCGCCCTCGTCGCGCACGGCCTCGCGAACAAGGAGGTCGGCGAGGCGATGGGGGTCTCCGTCGAGACGGTGCGGACCCACCTCGCGAGCGCCTTCCGCAAGACGGGCGCGAAGAACCGCGCCGGCCTCGCCGCGCTCGCCTACGGCGCCCGTTTCGGGCAGGGGCCGATCTCCGGCTCCTTCGCGCCCGTCGGCGAGTGACCCCCGCCGCCTTCGCCGCGCGGCTCGCCGGCCGGCCCTGCCTCCTCGACGCCGCCCTCGGCACCGAGCTCGCGCGCCGCGGGGCCCCGTCCTCCCCGCCCCTCTGGAGCGCGCGCGCCGTCCTCGACAGGCCCGACCTCGTCCTCGCCGTCCACCGCGAGAACGTCGCGGCGGGCGCCGACGTTCTGACGGCCGGGACGTTCCGGACGCAGCCCGCCCTCCTCGGCGAAGCGGCCCGGGAGGCGACCCGGCGCGCCGTCGCCCTCGCCCGCGAGGCC
>JBDIBE010000016.1:0-19240 GCA_039812785.1 Thermoanaerobaculia bacterium
CTGCACTTCCACTCGACCTGCTCCGACGGGGTGGAGGATCCCGCCCGGCTCGCGGCCCGGGCCGCCGCGGCCGGGCTCGCCGTCGCGGCGCTCACCGACCACGACGCCGTCCACGGGATCGCCGCGTTCGAGGCGGCCGCCGCGGGGACGGGGCTCGTCGCGACGGGAGGGACCGAGCTCTCCGTCGAGGAGGGCGGAGAGGACGTCCACCTCCTGGGCCTCTTCGTCGACCCGGCCGACGCGGCCTTCGGGGCCCGGCTCGCCCGCTTCCGCGAGGTGCGCGACCGGCGGGGCGAGGCGATGGTCGCGCTGCTCGAGGAGCTCGGCGTCGAGCTCGACCTCGCCGCGCTCCGCGCCGAGGCGGGAGACGCCGCGCTCGGACGGCCGCACGTGGCGCGCGCCCTCGTCGCGAGAGGGTTCGTGCCCGACGTCGAGCAGGCCTTCCTCCGCTACCTCGGCGAGGGCGCCCCGGCCTTCGTGCCGAAGGCGAAGTGGGGGCTCGTCGAGGCGATCGGCGCCGTTCGCGCCGCCGGGGGGCTCGCGGTCCTCGCCCACCCGGTCTGGTACGCGAACCTCCCGGCGCTCCTCCGGAAGGGCCAGGACGCCGGCCTCGACGGCTTCGAGGTCTTCCACCCCGACCACGACGGCCACGAGGAGAGGCTCCTCGCCGAGGCGGACCGGCTCGGGCTCCTCGTCTCGGGCGGCTCGGACTTCCACAGCGCGGCCGAGGGGGGGCGGGACCTCGGCCAGAGACGGCTCCCCGAGCCCCGCTGGGCGCAGCTCGCCGAGGCGGCCGCGGCCCGCCGGCGCGAGGCGGGGAAGCCGCCCCTCCACCTCGCCCCGCGCTGAGCGCGGGCGCCCCCGTAATGGTGTAGAACAGGCGCCCCATGTCCCTCGTCGCCGCCGCCGAGACCGGGATCCTTCCCTCGCGCCCCGAGGCGGAGCGGAGCCTCCTCGGCGCCCTCCTGATCGACGGCGGGCTCCTGACGCGCGTGATGGAGCACGTCATCCCCGACGACTTCGCGGCCGAGCCCCACCGCCTCGTCTACGAGGCGTGCCTCGCCCTCTCCGACCGCAAGGACGCCGTCGACCTCGTGACGGTCCAGGCCGAGCTCGAGCGGAACGGGAGGCTCGAGCGGGCCGGCGGCGCCGCCTACCTCGCGGGCCTCCTCGACAACGTCCCCGACGTCGAGAGCGCCGTGACCTACGCGGGGCTCGTCCGCGAGGCGGCGCTCCGGCGGCAGCTCATCCTCCAGTCGCGGCGCGCTGCGCGCGCCGCCGTCGAGGCGCCGGACGCGCAGGCCGTGCTGGAGGCCGCGCAGCAGGAGCTCGTCGACATCGCCAAGGGCAGCCTCCGCGGCGGCTTCGTGAGGCTCTCCGAGATCGCCGAGAAGAACGAGGAGGAGATCCAGAAGATCCAGGCCCGGGGCACGATGCTGACGGGCGTCCCGACGGGCTTCTCGCGCCTGAACGCCCTGACGCAGGGCTTTCAGCGGACGGACCTGATCATCCTCGCGGCGCGCCCCGGCATGGGCAAGACGGCGTTCGCCCTCAACATCGCCTCGCACCTGACGATCCACCAGGGCTACTGCGTCGCCTTCTTCTCGCTCGAGATGAGCGCGCCGCAGCTCGGCTTCCGCATCCAGTGCGCCGAGGCGCGCGTGAACCTGCAGCGCCTCCGCGAGGGACGCCTGTCCAAGGAAGAGAAGAAGTACCTCTTCTACACCACACAGCAGATGCGCGACGCGCGCTTCTTCATCGACGACCAGCCGTCGATCAGCCTCCTCGAGATGCGCGCGCGGGCGCTGCAGCTCAAGCAGGCGCAGAAGGGGCTCGACGCGGTCTTCGTGGACTACCTCCAGATCATGGGCTCGCGCCAGAAGTACGAGAACCGGACGCAGGAGGTCGGCTCCTTCTCGCGCGGCCTGAAGGCGCTCGCCAAGGAGCTCGACGTCCCGGTCATCGCCCTCTCGCAGCTCTCGCGCCGCACGGAGCAGCGCGGCTCGGAGAAGGAGCCGCAGCTCTCCGACCTGCGCGAGTCGGGCTCGATCGAGCAGGACGCCGACGTCGTCATCTTCCTCTCGAGGCCCGAGTACTACGACAAGGACACCGCCGACAAGAACGTCTGCGAGGTCATCGTCGCCAAGCAGAGGAACGGCCCGACGGGGCGCTTCTCTCTCGGCTGGTCGGGGGAGACGACCCGCTTCTCCGACCTCGCGCAGGTGCCCGAAGGCGCGGAGAACTGATGCGCCTCCTCGAGACGCTCGGGCGGCTCACCCTCGTCGTCCTCGAGTTCCACGGGCGCTGCGTGACGCTCCTCGGCCGGACCGTCCGCGGGCTCTTCCGGAGGCCCTTCGACGGGAAGGCCATCGCGACGCAGGTCGTGCGCGTCGGCGTCGACGGCCTGCCGGTCGTCCTCCTCACCTCGGTCTTCACCGGCGCCGTCCTCGCGCTCCAGACGTACACGGGCTTCCAGCGCTTCCACGCGGAGGCCTACGTCGGCTCGGTCGTCGCCCTCTCGATGCTCCGCGAGCTCGCCCCCGTCCTGACCGGGCTCATGGTGACGGGGCGGTCGGGGAGCGCGATGGCCGCGGAAATCGGCTCGATGCGCGTGACGGAGCAGATCGACGCGCTCGTCGCCCTCGCGACCGACCCGGTGCAGTACCTCTTCGTGCCCCGCGTCCTCGCCGGGGTGATCGTCCTCCCGATGCTCGTCGTCCTCGCGAACGCGCTCGGCATCGCGGGCGGCTACCTCGTCGCCGTGCGGCTCCTCGGAGCGAACCCGGTCATCTACGTGAACAACACCTTCCAGTACCTCGACCTGAACGACCTCTGGTCGGGGCTCGTGAAGGCGGCCGTGTTCGGCCTCCTCCTCGCGCTCATCGGGTGCCAGCAGGGGTTCGACACGAAGGGGGGCGCGGAAGGCGTCGGACGCTCGACGACGGCGGCGGTCGTCCTCGGGTCGCTCGCGATCCTCGTCTCCGACTTCTTCCTGACGAAGGTGCTCTTCTGAGCGTTGCGCCCTCTCCCTCCGCGGCCCCGGAGATCCGCCTCGCGAGGATCCGCAAGGCGTTCGGGCCGAAGGTCGTCCTCGACGGCCTCGACCTCGTCGTCCCGAAGGGAGAGTCGCTCGTCGTCCTCGGCAAGTCGGGCATCGGCAAGAGCGTCCTCCTCCGGCACGTCATCGGCCTCCTCGAGCCCGACGCGGGGCGCGTCGAGATCGAGGGAGAGGACTTCTGGGCCGCCTCGCGGACGCGGAGGGACGAGATCCGGCGGCGCTTCGGGATGTCGTTCCAGGAGGGGGCGCTCTTCGACTCGATGTCCGTCGGCGAGAACATCGCCTTCCCGCTCCGGCGCCACACGAGGATGGCCCCGGCGGAGGTGCGCGACCGGGTGGCCGAGTGCCTCTCCCTCGTCCGCCTCCCGGGCATCGAGGCGAAGCGCCCCTCGGAGCTCTCCGGCGGGATGCGGCGGCGCGTCGGCTTCGCGCGGGCGATCGCCCTTGCGCCCGAAGTCCTCCTCTTCGACGAGCCGACGACCGGACTCGACCCGATCACGACGGACGTCCTCGCCCGCGTGATGATCGAGCTGAGGGACAGGATGAACCCGACCATGGTGACGATCACGCACGACCTGAAGGTCGCCTTCGCGGTGGCCGACCGGGTCGCCCTCCTCGACGGCGGGCGGATCCTCGTCGACCTGCCGCCCCGCGACTTCGAGGCCTCGGCCGACCCGCGCGTCGCCGCCTTCGTCCGCGGGGACGGGAGCGCCGACGAGGAGGCCGGGGCGCCCCCGGAGGCTGGAAGATGAACGCGACCGCCAAGATCGGCCTCTTCGCGCTGGCCGTCCTCCTCGTCCTCGCCCTCTTCGTCCTGAAGATCGAGGACCTCCCGTTCCCAGGGAAGGCGCACGGCTCCTCGGCGGAGGTGACGTTCAAGGACGTGGCCGGGCTCGACGACAAGTCGGCCGTGCGGATCGCCGGCGTGAGGGTCGGCCGCGTGGACGGCATCCGGCTCCAGCCCGACGGCACGGCGGTCGCGAAGCTCGTCTTCGACACGGAGGTCGAGCTCCGCGAGGGGGCGTACGGCCAGGTGAAGAACATGGGGCTCCTCGGCGACAAGTACGTCGACCTCTTCGCGGGCGACCCGTCGCGGCCGCGCCTCCCGGAAGGGGCGCGGATCCCCGGGAGCGTGCCGGTCGAGTTCGACGAGCTGACGAAGCTCGCCCGCGACATCGGCAGGGACGTGAAGGAGCTGACGGGCGCCCTGTCGGCCTCGATGGGGGGCGAGAAGGGGGAGCAGAAGCTGAACCGGATCGTCGACAACGTCGGGGCCCTCGCCGAAGAGCTCCGGAAGCTCGTCGAGGCGAACCGCGCGAACGTCGACGTGACCGTCGCGAACCTCCGCGAGTTCTCGGCGTCGATCCGCGAGACGCTCGCGCGGCTCGACCGGATCCTCGACGAGAACCGCGCGGGGGTGAAGGGCTCCGTCTCGAACATCGAGGAGCTCACCGGGAAGCTGAAGGTCTCGGCCGACAACCTGAACTCGATCACCACGAAGCTCGACACCGGCCAGGGGACGATCGGCAAGCTCCTCAACGACGAGGCGACGGTGAAGAACCTCAACGACGCCTTCGTCTCGGTGAAGGACGGCGTGGAGGAGCTCCGGACCACGCTGACGCGCATCAACCGGATCGAGCTCGACCTCGGCTTCTGGGGCGAGTACACGACGCGCACCGAGGGGTGGCGCGGCGCCTTCCGGATGGACGTCCGCCCCCGCGAGGGGAAGTTCTACCGCTTCGAGCTGATCGGCCTGCCGAACGGCCGGCGCTTCGACGACACCTACACCTACGAGACGAGCGTCGACGGCGGCCCGCCGACGACGGTGACGACGAAGGTGACGCGCTACGAGGACCGCTTCGGCATCTCGGCGCAGCTCGGCTACCGCTTCAAGGACACAACCCTCCGCGCCGGCCTCATCGAGTCGCGCGGGGGCGTCGCGATCGACCACTTCCTCCTCAAGGACCAGCTGCAGTTCACCGGCGAGGCGTGGGACTTCGGGCGGCCCGAGGGGAACATGCAGATCAAGCTCTTCTCCCAGTGGAACTCGAAGGGCGCGATCTTCGTCCGCGGCGGCGTGAACGACCTCGTCAACCCCGCCTCGCGCTCGCTCTTCCTCGGGGCGGGGCTCCGCTGGAAGGACGAGGACATCAAGACGCTCCTCCCCGCGGCCGGCGCGCTCGTCCCCTGATGGCGAGGAAGGGCGTCCGCCTCTTCACCTGCACGGCCTGCGACGCGCAGAGCCCGCGGTGGCTCGGACGCTGCCCGGAGTGCGGCGGGTGGAACACCTTCGTCGAGGGGGAGGCCGAGAGGGCGCCGCGGCCCGGCGAGCGGGCCGGCCCCGCGGGCGGGGCGTCCGTCGTGAGGATGCGCGACGTCGACGCCGACGAGGCGCCGCGCCTCCTGACCGGCATCGCCGACGTCGACCGGGTCCTCGGCGGCGGCCTCGTCCCCGGCTCGGTCGTCCTCCTCGGCGGCGAGCCCGGGATCGGCAAGTCGACGCTCCTCCTCCAGGTCGCGGCGCGCCTCGCCTCGCGTGCGGGGGAGGTCCTCTACGTCTCGGCCGAGGAGTCGGCGCGGCAGGTGCGCCTCCGGGCCGACCGCCTCGGCGCCGTCGTCGACGGGCTCCACCTCCTCGCCGAGACCTCCGTCGAGCGGATCCTCGAGGCCGCCGCGGCGCGCCGCTGGACGGCGCTCGTCGTCGACTCGATCCAGACCGTCGCCTCGCCCGACCTCCCCTCGACGCCCGGCTCCGTCTCGCAGGTGCGCGACGCGGCGGCGCGCCTCTCCGTGCACGCGAAGACGGGCGGGACGCCCGTGATCCTCGTCGGGCACGTCACGAAGGACGGCACGCTCGCCGGCCCGAAGACGCTCGAGCACCTCGTCGACGCCGTCCTCTCGTTCGAGGGGGAGCGCTTCCAGGCGCACCGCGTCGTCCGCGCGCTGAAGAACCGCTTCGGGCCGGTCCACGAGCTCGGAGTCTTCGAGATGACGGGCTCGGGGCTCGTCGAGGTGACGAACCCCTCGGCGCTCTACCTCGCCGGGAGGACGGGCGGCCGGCCCGGCTCGGCGATCCTCGCGGCCGTCGAGGGGACGCGCCCGCTCCTCCTCGAGGTGCAGGCGCTCGCCGTTCCGGTGAAGTACGGGACGCCGCGGCGCACGGCGATCGGCTTCGACGGGACGCGGCTCGCCCTCCTCCTCGCCGTCCTCGAGAGGCACGGAGGGCTCGCGCTCTCGGGCCACGACGTCTTCCTGAACGTCGCGGGGGGCGCCGAGAGCGAGGAGCCGGCGGCCGACCTCGCCGTCCTCGCGGCCGTCGCGGGGAGCGCGCGGGAGTCGGCGCTCCCGAAGGGGGCCGTCGTCTTCGGCGAGGTGGGGCTTCTCGGCGAGGTCCGCGCCGTCACCGACGCGGCGCTCCGGCTCAAGGAGGCCGTCAGCCTCGGCTTCACCGAGGCGTTCCTCCCCGCGGGGAACGCCTCGGAGGCGGCGGCCTTCCCGGACCTCGCCGCCACGCCGGTCGCGAGCGTGGAGGAGCTCCTCGCGCGGACGGCCGCGGCGGCCGTCAGGCCGGCAGGACGGGATCGGCGCCCGTGAGGGCGCGGAACGCCTCGACGTAGCGGGCGAGCGTGCCGGCGACGACGTCGGCGGAGAGCGCGGGCGCGGGCGGGGCCTTGTCCCAGCCCGTCGACTCGAGCCAGTCCCTCACGAACTGCTTGTCGAACGAAGGGGGCGAGCCCCCCTCGCGCCAGGAGGCGGCGGGCCAGAACCGCGACGAGTCGGGCGTGAGCGCCTCGTCGATGCCGTCGACGCCGCCGTCGCCGTCGAGGCCGAACTCGAACTTCGTGTCGGCGACGATCACGCCGCGCTCCGCCGCGTACGCGGCCGCCGCGGAGTAGATCTCGAGCGTCAGATCGCGCAGGCGGGTCGCGAGCTCGCGTCCGACGGCGTTCGCCATCGTCTCGAAGGAGACGTTCTCGTCGTGCCCCTCCTCGGCCTTCGTCGCGGGGGTGAAGATCGGCTCGGGGAGGCGCGAGGCCTCGGAGAGGCCTGCCGGGAGCGGCACGCCGCAGACGCCGCCCGTCCTCCCGTAGTCCTTCCAGCCGGAGCCGGCGAGGTACCCGCGCGCGACGCACTCGAACGGGACGACCCGGCACTTCCTCACGAGGACGGAGCGGCCGGAGAGGAGCCCGGCGTGCGCGGCGAGCTCCGGAGGGAAGGCCGCGGCGTGCGTCTCGAGGAGGTGGTTCGGGACGAGCGCCTCGAACTTCCGGAACCAGAAGGTCGAGAGCTGCGTCAGGATCGCCCCCTTCCCCGGGATCCCGGGGGAGAGGACGACGTCGAAGGCGGAGATCCGGTCGGTCGCGACGACGAGGAGGCGGTCCCCGAGGTCGTAGACGTCCCGGACCTTCCCGCGCCGCGGGGAGGGGAGCCCGGGGAGGGCGGTCGCGTCGAGGGCGGCGGGCGTCATCGGCAGGATTCTATTCGGCTAGACTCCGGGCTCCGCACCACGTGAAGGAGTCTTTCGTGAAGCTCGAGATCGTCGCCACCGAGGGGAAGAGGAAGGGAGGCGCCCGCGACGCCGCGGTCGTCTTCGTCGCGAGGCCCGAACGGAAGGAGCCCGCCCGTTTCGAGACCGTCCCGGAAGCGTTCCGGGAGGCGGTTCGGAAGGCGGCGCCGCCCGACGCCGGGAACGACGGCTCGCTCTTCACCCTCCCCCTCGACGGGGAGGCCCCTGCGCGGAGGCTCTACGTCTTCGGGACCGGCGCCGGCGAGGAGATGTCCCCCCGCAAGGCGCGCGGCCTCCTCCGCTCGGTCGTGAGGACGCTCGAGAAGAACGGCGAGCGGACGGCGCTCGTCGACTTCCCCTTCACGCTGCAGCGGATGACCGCCGCCGAGGCGCGCGACTTCGTCGCCCGGAACCTCCTCGTCGCCGGCTACTCGTTCCCGCGGTACAAGGCCTCGGCCCGCGAGGCCTCCCGCCTCTCCGGGGTCGCGCTCGCCGCGGGGCGGGGCGCTTTCGCGGCCACGCCGAAGGAGCTCGAGGCCGCGGTCGACGAGGCCTCGGTCGTCGCGGCGATGTCGGCCTTCGTGAGGGACCTGGGCAACACCCCGTCGAACGACATGGTGCCGCGGATGTTCGCCGACGCCGTGAAGGCCGAGGCGAGGAAGCGGGGCGTGAAGGCGACCGTCCTCGGGAAGAAGGAGATCGAGCGCGAGCGGATGGGCGGCCTCCTCGCCGTCAACCGCGGCGCGGCCGAGGAGCCTCGTTTCGTGATCCTCGAGCACCGCGGCGGGAAGAAGGGCGGCAAGCCCGTCGTCCTCGTCGGCAAGGGCGTCACCTTCGACTCCGGAGGCATCTCGCTGAAGTCGGCCGACCGGATGGGCGACATGAAGTGGGACATGCTCGGCGCGGCGACCGTCTGCGGGGCGGTCCTCGCGGCGGCCGAGCTGGGGCTTCCCGTGAACGTCGTCGCCCTGGCCACCCTGACCGAGAACATGCCCTCCGGGACGGCCTACAAGCCGGGCGACATCGTCACCTTCCGGAACGGGAAGACGGCGGAGATCGACAACACCGACGCCGAGGGGCGGGTCATCCTCGCGGACGCCCTCGACTACGCGATGGGGCTCTCGCCCGCCGCGGTCGTCGACTTCGCGACGCTGACGGGCGCCGCGCTCGTCGCGCTCGGCCTCGAGGCCTCGATCGTCTTCGGCGACCACGACGGCCTCGTGAAGGAGCTCGTCTCGGCCGGCGAGCGGACGGACGAGCGCCTGTGGCGCCTCCCGCTCTGGGACGACTACAAGGAGAACCTCCGCTCCGACTGGGCCGACTTCAAGAACACCGGCGGGCGGAACGGCGGCTCCATCAACGGGGCGATGTTCCTCAAGGAGTTCGTCGACCCGAAGACGCCCTGGGCCCACGTCGACATCGCGCCGAACGCCTACTTCGAGCGCGAGCACGCCGGCTACCCGGCGGGCGCGACGTCCATCGGCCTCGCGATGACGCTCCGCTGGCTCAGGGACCGCGCCGCCCGCTAGGCCCGTGCTTTCCTCGCTGCGCGTCCGCGACCTCGCCGTCGCCGAGGACGTCGACGTCGCGCTCGACACCGGCCTCACCGTCCTGACGGGCGAGACGGGCGCGGGAAAGTCGCTCGTCGTCGACGCGCTCTCGCTCCTCTCGGGCGAGCGCTCGGACGCGACGCTCGTCCGCTCGGGGGCCGAGCGGCTCGTCGTCGAGGGCTCCTTCGAGACGGACGACCCCGCCGTCTCCGCGGCGCTCGCGGCGGCCGGGCTCGCCGAGGAGGGGCGGAGGACGTCGGACCTCGTCGTCCGGCGCGAGGTCTCGTCCTCGGGCAAGGGCCGCCTCTTCGTGGACGGCTCGCCCGCGGCGCTGAAGACGCTCGCGGAGATCGCGCCGCGCCTCCTCGTCCTCTACGGCCAGGCCGAGGCGCGCGAGCTCCTCGACCCGGCCGCCCCGCGCGAGCTCCTCGACCGCTTCGCCTCCCTCGGCGAAAAGGCCGCGGAGGTGGAGCGGCTCCACGCGGAGTTCCGCGCCAGGGAGGCCGAGCGCGAGCGGGTCGCCGCGCTCGGCAAGGACGGCCCCGAGCGGCTGGAGCTCCTCGAGTTCCGGATCGCCGAGATCGACAAGGTCGCCCCCGTCGCGGGCGAGGAGGAGGAGCTCGCGCGCGAGAAGACGGCGCTCTCGAGCGTCGAGAAGCGCGGAAAGCTCCTCGCCGACGCCGTCGCGGCGCTCGAGGGCGACGAGGGGGGCGCGCTCCCGGCCCTCTCCTCGCTCCGGCGGACGCTCGCCGCGCTCTCCGAGGTCGACGCGTCCGCCGCGCCCCGCCTCGTCGAGGTGGACGACCTCGTCGAGCGGGTCTCCGACCTCGCGGCGTCGACGTCGCGCGACCTCGAGAGGCTCGAGGCCGACCCGGCGCGGCTCGCCGAGGTCGTCGAGAGGCTCGACCACCTCGCGAAGCTCCGGCGCAGGTACGGCCCGTCGCTCGCCGACGTCCTCTCCTACCGCGAGAGGATCGGGGCCGAGCGGGACGAGCTCGCCGACCTCGCGGGCGCGCTCCGGAAGGCGGAGAGTGCGGCGGAGGAGGCGTTCGCGGCGTTCCGCGCGGCGGCGCTCGACCTCTCCGCCGCGCGCTCGGCCGCGGCGCCGCGGCTCGGGAAGGCCGTCGAGAGGCACCTCGCCGACCTCGCGTTCCTCTCCTCGTCGTTCCGCGTCGAGGTCTCGCGGAAGCCGGCGCCCGGGAGCCCCTTCGCCGCCGGAGAGGAGCGCGTCGCCTTCGGGCCGCACGGCATCGACGTCGTCTCGCTCTCCTTCGCGCCGAACCCCGGCGAAGCGCCGCGGCCCCTCGTGAAGATCGCCTCCGGGGGCGAGCTCTCGCGCGTCCAGCTCGCCGTCGCGGCCGCGATCGCCGAGGCGGAGTCGGCGCGCGAGGGGAGGAAGGGGAGCCGCCGCGGCGGGCCCGTCCGCACGTTCGTCTTCGACGAGGTCGACGCGGGCGTCTCGGGCGCGACGGCCGAGGCCGTGGGCCGGAAGCTGAAGACCCTCGCCGGGCGCGAGCAGGTCCTCGTCGTGACGCACCTGCCCCAGGTCGCGGCGGCGGGGGAGCGGCATCTGTCGGTCCGCAAGGAGGTCGCCTCCGGGAGGACGAGGACCGTGGTGTCGGAGCTCGACGAGAAGGGGCGCGTCGAGGCGATCGCGGCGCTCCTCGCCGGCTCGTCCGTGACGGACGCGGCCCGCCGTCAGGCGCGCCAGCTCCTCGCCTCCGCGGCCGCCGGCGCGCGCGGGCGCGACTGAGGCGCGGCTTCCGCAACCCCTTCGGTCCGCGCGTCTTCCGCGGCCTCGCGAGGAGGCCGCGCGCGGCATCGCAGCGTGTTCAGGCGGTGTTCATCGGGATGAATACAGGGTGAAGGTTTCCAGAGGTTCTGAGGAAATCCCTGTGGGTTTCTCCCCCCGTCCCGGCGCAACCCGCGATGGCTCCGGGGTTCCCTCCACCGTGCACAGGTTTCGGTGCACGCGCCCCCCTTCTGGTATCGTCGGCGGCCCGTGAGGAAGCGATGATCATCCGGCCGTACCGCGGAAAGACGCCCGTCCTCGGAGAGAGGGTCTTCCTCGCCGAGACGGCCGCCGTCGTCGGCGACGTCGTCCTCGGGGACGACGTCTCGGTCTGGTACGGGTCGGTGGTGCGCGGCGACTGCTGCTCCATAAGGATCGGGGCGCGGACGAACGTGCAGGACAACTCCACGCTCCACGTCACACGCGACGTCGGGCCGCTCGTCCTCGAGGAAGAGGTCACGCTCGGCCACAACTGCGTCGTCCACGCCTGCACGATCCGTCGCGGCGCGCTGATCGGCATGAACGCGACGGTCCTCGACAACGCCGTGATCGGCGAGAAGGCTCTCGTCGCGGCGGGCGCGCTCGTCGTCGGGGGGACGGTCGTCCCTCCGCGGACGCTCTGGGCCGGCAGCCCGGCGCGCTACCGGCGCGACCTGACGGACGAGGAGGCCGCGGGCCTCGACGCCTTCTGGAAGAACTACCTCGACTACAAGGAGGAGTACCTCCGCGAGGACACACGGCGCGGGCGGGCCCTTCCCGTCCCGGTGCCCGTCCTCTGACGGCAGGCCGCCCCCCATGATCACCTGCGTCAAGGGAATGCGGGACCTCCTCCCGCCCGACACACGCGTCTGGAACCGCCTCGAGGAGACGGCCCGCGCCGTCTTCGCCCTCTACGGCTACGACGAGATCCGCACGCCGTCGCTCGAGCCGACCGAGCTCTTCGTCAGGAGCGTCGGCGAGGCGTCGGACATCGTCCACAAGGAGATGTACACGTTCACCGACCGGGGCGGCCGCGAGGTCTCGCTCCGGCCGGAGAACACCGCGGGCGTGGCGCGCGCGTTCATCGAGCACGGAATGCCGCAGGCCGGCGGGGTGAAGAAGCTCTACTACGTCGGGCCGCAGTACCGCTACGAGCGGCCGCAGAAGGGGCGCTACCGCGAGTTCCGGCAGATCGGCGCCGAGGTCCTCGGCGCGGCCGACCCGGCGACGGACGCCGAGCTCCTCGTCATGCTCTTCGACCTCTTCACGCGCCTCGGCTTCACCGGGCTCTCCGTCTCGCTCAACAGCGTGGGAAGCGAGGAGTGCCGTCCCGCCTACGTCGAGGCGCTCCGCGCCTACCTCGCGGGGCACGAGGAGGAGATGGGGGAGGACGACCGGAGGCGGCTCCGCGACAACCCGCTCCGCGTCCTCGACACGAAGGACAAGGCCCTCGCCGGAGTCCTCGCCGGGGCGCCGCGCGTCCTCGACCACCTCGACGCAGGGTCGAGGGCCCACCACGAGGAGCTCCTCGCCCTCCTCGACGAGGCGGGGATCCCCTACCGGGTCGAGCCGAGGCTCGTCCGCGGTCTCGACTACTACACCCGCACCGTCTTCGAGGTGACCGCGCAGGGGCTCGGGGCCCAGGACGCGCTCCTCGGCGGCGGGCGGTACGACCGGCTCGTCTCCGACCTCGGCGGTCCCCGCACGCCGGGGATCGGCTTCGCCATCGGCGAGGACCGTCTCGTCGACGTCCTGCCCGAGGCGTTCCGGCGCGCGGCGATCGAGGCCGTCGCGCCCGTCGCGCTCGTCGCCATCGAGCCGTCGGACCGCGCCGCCGCGCTCGCCCTCGCGGGCGAGCTCCGCCGCGCGGGCGTCGCCGTCGACCTCGACCCGGCCGGCAAGGGGCCGGGGACGGGGCTGAAGCACGCGTCGAAGAAGGGCTGCCGGACGGCCGTCCTCCTCGGGCAGAAGGAGCGCGAGGCGGGCGTCGCCGTCGTGAAGGACCTCGTCGAGAGGTCGCAGCGGGAGGTCGCGCTCGCGGACCTCCCGCGGTTCCTGAAGGGAGAGACCCCGTGACCGCACCCGCCGCCCGCGTCCCCGCCGGCTCGCTCCGGAAGGAGGACGCCGGAAAGACCGTCCTCGTCAAGGGCTGGGTCCACCGCCGCCGCGACCACGGCGAGCTCGTCTTCGTCGACCTGCGCGACCGCTCGGGCATCCTCCAGGTCGTCTTCGACGCGGAGTTCCTCCCGTCGCCGGAGCTCCTCGCGCGCGCCAAGGAGCTCCGGAGCGAGTACGTCCTCGCCGTCGAGGGCGAGCTCCTCCTCCGCGACGGCTCCGCGCGGAACCCCGAGATGGCGACGGGCGACGTCGAGCTCCGGGCGACCTCGCTCGAGCTGCTCAACCGCGCCGAGACGCCCCCGTTCCCCGTCGAGGACGGCGTGAGGGCCTCCGAGGACCTCCGCCTGAAGTACCGCTACCTCGACCTGCGGCGCCCGGAGATGAACGCGAACCTCGTCAAGAGGAGCGACGTGACGTTCCGGATCCGCAAGGTCCTTCACGAGGAGGGCTTCCTCGAGGTCGAGACGCCGATCCTGACGAAGTCGACGCCCGAGGGGGCGCGGGACTTCCTCGTCCCGTCGCGCGTCCACCCGGGCGAGTTCTACGCGCTGCCGCAGTCGCCGCAGCTCTTCAAGCAGCTCCTCATGGTGTCCGGCGTCGAGCGCTACTACCAGATCGCGCGCTGCTTCCGCGACGAGGACCTCCGCGCCGACCGCCAGCCCGAGTTCACCCAGGTCGACGTCGAGCTCTCCTTCCCCGACGAGGAGACGGTCTACGCGCTCATCGAGAGGATCTTCGGCGAGGTCTTCCCGGCCTACGGGATCCCGTGCCCGGCGAGGTTCCCGAGGATGACCTACGCGGAGGCGATGGAACGCTTCGGGATCGACCGCCCCGACACGCGGTTCGGCCTCGAGCTCCGGACGCTCGACGTCTCGTCCTCGCCCTCGGAGATCCTCCGCGCGGCCGAGACGGTCAAGGGGATCGCCGTCCCGGGCGGGGCGGCCTTCGCGAGGAAGCGCCTCGACGACCTCGAGGTCGCCGCGAAGCAGCTCGGCGCCTCGGGCCTCGTCTGGGTCAAGCTCCAGGCGGACCCGCCCGGCGGCTGGAACTCGAACGCGAAGAAGATGCTCGACGACGCGACGGTCGCGTCGTCGCGCGCCACGCTCGAGGCGAAGGACGGCGACCTCCTCCTCGTCGTGGCGGGGAAGAGGTCGACCGTGAACGACGTCCTCGGGACGCTCCGCGTCCGCCTCGCGCGCGAGGAGAAGCTCGTCCCCGAGGGGCGCTACGACTTCCTCTGGGTCACCGACTTCCCCCTCCTCGAGTGGCACCCCGAGGACGGCCGCTGGTACGCGATGCACCACCCGTTCACCGCGCCCCGGCCGGAGGACGTGCCTCTCCTCGACGGCGACCCGGGGAAGGTCCACGCGCGGGCCTACGACGTCGTCCTGAACGGCATGGAGCTCGGCGGCGGCTCGATCCGGATCCACCGCCCCGACGTCCAGTCGAAGGTGTTCGCGACGCTCGGGATCGGCCCCGACGAGGCGAAGGCGAAGTTCGGCTTCCTCCTCGACGCGTTCCGCTTCGGCGCCCCGCCGCACGGCGGGCTCGCGCTCGGCCTCGACCGGATGCTCATGGTCCTGACCCGGTCGGCCTCGATCCGGGACGTCATCGCGTTCCCGAAGACGGCGTCCGGGAGCTGCCTCATGACGGACTCGCCGGGCCCGGTCTCCGACGCGCAGCTCGTCGAGCTCGGGATCCGGCGCGCCTCGGATGTCGTCCCGAAGGCGGGCTGAGACGGGCGGCCTCCGCCCGTTCCGGTTCGTCGCCGCGGGCGTCCGGTGCGAGGTCGTCGCCGGCCCCGGGGCGCTCGACGCGCTCGGTGCGGCGTTGCCGCGCATCGCGCCGGGGCGCTGGTACGTCGTCTCCTCCGCGCCGGTCCTCGCCCTGCAGGGGGCGAGGCTGCGCGAGGCGCTCGGGGGGATCCCGTCGGTCGACCCGGATCCGCTGCTCCTTCCCGACGGCGAGGCGGCGAAGAGCTGGGCGAGCCTCGGCCGCCTCCTCTCCGACCTGGCGGGCCGGGGCCTGCGGCGCGACGGAGGGATCGTCGCCTTCGGCGGAGGCACGGTCGGCGACGCGGCGGGCCTCGCGGCCTCGCTCGCGCTGCGCGGCGTGCCCGTCGTCCAGGCGCCGACGACGCTCCTCGCCGCGTCCGACTCCGCCCTCGGCGGCAAAACGGCCGTGAACCTCCCCGCCGGGAAGAACCTCGCCGGGACGTTCCACCATCCGCGCCTCGTCTGCGCGGACACGCGGCTCCTCGGGACGCTCGCCGACCGTGACGTCCGCTCGGGGCTCGCCGAGGTCGTCAAGTCGGCGCTCCTTTCCGCGGCGTTCTGGAGGCGTCTCCCGGCGCTCGCCGGCGCAATCGCCCGGAGGGACGAGGCGGCCCTGGGCGAGGCGGTCCGGAGGTCCCTGCGCGTCAAGGCGGAGATCGTCGCGGCCGACCCGGACGAGGCGCTCGGCCAGCGCCACCTCCTGAACCTCGGCCACACCGTCGCGCACGCGCTCGAGTCGGCCTCGGCGTACTCGCTCCGCCACGGCGAGGCGGTCGCCTGGGGGCTCCTCGCGGCGCTCCGTCTCTCGGTCTCCCGCGGGCTCCTCCCGGAGGAGGCGTGCGGCCGCGCGGAGGCGCTCTGCCGGTCGCTCCTCGCGCCGCCCCGCCTCTCCGCCCGGATCCTCGGACGGTGGGCCGGTTTCCTCCCGGCGGACAAGAAGCGGGACAGGTCCGGCCTCAGGGACGTCCTCCTCGCCGGACCGGGCCGCGCCCGGCTCGTGCGCGTCGACGCCGGGGAGCTCGTGGCGAGCCTTTCGGCAGCGGCCGGCGGCTAGAATCCACGGGTGGCCCCCATGCCCCGCCGGCCCCGGCTGAGGATCGTCACCGCCCTCATCGCGGTGCTCGTCCTCGTCTCGATCCTGCCGCTCGCCTTCTCGGCCATGCGGCTCGTCTCGATCAACCGGGAGGCCCTCGAGACGGCCGAGGCGCAGTACATGACGCGGAGCGCGGTGACGCTCTCCGAGGGGATCGAGAGCTACGTGAGGCGGATGCTCGATCACGTGACGAAGATCGGCGAGGGGCTCGAGCTCGCGCGCGCGGTCGCCCCGTCGATCGACCCGTTCGCCTTCGTCGGGCGAACGGCGCTCATCGGCCGGTACCGTGACGCGGAGCCGAGCATCCTCGTCCTTCGGGCGCTCGGGCCCGGCCGGGAAGGGGGCATCGCCCAGCTGCCGCAGATCGACGAGGCCCTCGAGCAGGAGCTCGACCGCGCGTTCGAGGCCGCGTTCCGGGGGGCGGTGTACGTGGGCGACGCGCTCCGCGTCCCGTCGCTCCCGGACCCGGGAATCGTGATGGCCGTGCCGGTGCCGGACCCCGACGGGGGCGTCGCGGGCGTCGTCGAGGCCTTCGTCTCGCTCGCGCCGATCCGCCTCCAGCTCGAGGCCGAGCGGAAGCGCGAGCTCGTCGCCTACGTCGTCGACCGGCGGGGGACGCTCCTGCTGACGGGCGACCCCGCGGCCGCGGCCGTCGGGAGGTCGCTCCTGTCGAGCGAGCTCGTCGCCGAGTTCGCCCAGCACCCGGTCCGCCTCACGCGGAGCTACCTCTCGGGCGAGGGGCCCGCCGCGCGCCGCGTCCTCGGGACGGTCTCGCCCGTCGGCCCCGGGCCGAACCTCCCGGACTGGGGCGTCCTCGTCGAGAAGGACGAGTCGCGCGCCTTCGCCGCCGCGACGCAGATGACGCGCACTTCCTGGCTCGTCGCGGCGCTCGCGCTCATCTTCGCGGTCGTCGTCGCGATCCTCGCCGCGAGCGCCCTCTCGCGCCCCGTGCGCGCTCTCGCCGAGTCGGTCCGGAAGATGTCCGAGGGCGACCTGACGCAGCGCGTGGAGGTGCCCGGCACCTTCGAGCTCGCGGAGCTCGCCGAGGGCTTCAACCACATGGGCGGCGAGCTCGAGAAGTCGATCGAGAAGCTCAAGCTCGCGGCCCGGGAGAACCAGGAGCTCTTCCTCAACTCGATCCGCGCCCTCGCGGCGGCGGTCGACGCGAAGGACCCCTACACCCGCGGCCACTCCGAGCGCGTCGCGCGCTACTCGGTCGCGATCGCGCGGCACCTCGGGCAGCCCGCGGACGAGGTCCGGAAGGTGAGGATCGCCGCCCTCCTCCACGACGTCGGGAAGATCGGCATCGATGACCGGATCCTCCGCAAGCCGACGGCGCTCACGGACGAGGAGTTCGAGGTGATGAAGCTCCACCCGGTGAAGGGGGCCCTCATCATGGGCCAGATCCCGCAGCTGAAGTGGATCATCCCCGGCATGAAGTACCACCACGAGAAGTGGGACGGGACGGGATACCCGGAAGGGCTGCAGGGGGACGAGATCCCGATGCTCGCCCGGATCATCTCCGTGGCCGACACGTTCGACGCCATGACGACGACGCGTCCGTACCAGAAAGCGATGAGGAGCGACTACGTGGTCTCCCGCATAAAGACCTTCGCCGGCACCCGCTACGACGCGCGCGTGATCGAGGCCCTCGAGAAGGCCCTCGCGAACCACGACCTCGAGGTCGTCGGCGAGGCGGCGCGCCAGGCGGTGGCGTCGTGAGGGGCCGCCGCCTCGCGGCCGTCCTCGCGGCGGCCCTGGCCCTCCCGGCCTGCAGGAGCGCCGTCGAGGCGGACGAGAAGGCGCGCGAGCCGAGCGCGCTCACGGCCGACCTCGTCGACTACCGCAACGGCCTCGCCATGCTCCGGGAGGGGCGGGTCGACGAGGCGATCCAGCAGCTCTCGATGGCGAAGCAGAACTACCCGAGGAACGCGGAGGTCGCGAACGCGCTCGGGCTCGCCCTGCTCTACAAGAAGGACTTCAAGGGGGCGACGAAGCAGTTCTCCGACGCCCTCTACTTCGACCCGAACCTCGTCGAGGCGCTCAACAACCGCGGCGTCGCCGCGATGGAGGCCGGCCGCTACGAGGACGCGGAGAAGGACTTCGGCGAGGTCCTGGCCCGGCCGTCGAGCGCGGAGCACGCGAACGCCCGCTACAACCTCGGGCTCCTCCGCGGCCGGCAGCTCCGGTGGGCCGACGCGGAGCGCGAGTTCACGACGTGCCTCGCCGACGACGCCGGGAGCCTGAAGGCCCTGCGCCAGCGGGGCCTCGCCCGGATGAAGACCGAGAACTTCCGCGGCGCCCTCGAGGACTTCCTCGAGGTCCTCCGCGAGGACGCGAAGGACCCCGTCGCGAACTACAACGCCGCCCTCTGCCTCCTGACGACCGACCGGCGCGACCTCGCCGTCCGCTACATGGAGCGGACGGTGCAGGGCGCCCCGGACAGCGAGGAGGCGAAGAAGGCGCGCCGCTTCCTGAGCGGCGAGCCGACCCGCACGGAGATGGAGCGATGAGCTTCGCCGACGTCCTTTCGCCCGTCCTCGGCGCCCCCGAGGCGCGCGCCGTCGCGTTCCTCGATCCCCAGGGCGAGGAGATCGCCTGCGTCGGCGACCGGAGCCTTCTCGAAGCTCTCGGCGCCTACCAGTCCGTCTGGACGGCCGAGCTCGCGCGCGCCGCGATGGGCGGCGGCCTCGGAGAGGTCCGCGAGGTCGACTTCGAGTTCGAGGCGGGGCGGGTCGTCGCGACGCCCGTGAAGGACGGCTACTTCGTCCTGACGCTCTTCGGGAAGGGGGGCGTGCCGTCCGTCGCGCGGCCCTTCCTCGCCGCCGCCCGCGAGCGCCTCGTCGCCGAGATCGGCTGAAGGACGGGAAGTGGCCGAAGGTACGAAGCCGTCCCTGATGGCCCGCCTGAAGCGCGGGCTCTTCATGACCCACACCGAGCTGATCTCCCGCGTCGGCGGCGCGATCAAGGCCCGGTTCTCGCCCGACCCGAAGGCGCTGGAGGCCCTCGAGGAGGCGCTCCTCGCCGCCGACGTCGGGCCGGCGACGGCCGTCGAGCTCGTCGAGGCGGTGAAGGCCGAGGCGGGCCGCCGCGACGCGGAGGACACCGACGTCGTCCGCCGCGTCCTCAGGGAGGAGATCACCCGGCGCCTCTCGATCGCCGGGCCGCCGGCCGCGACGCCCGCCCCGGGGCAGCCGCGCGTCGTCCTGATGGTCGGCGTGAACGGCACGGGCAAGACGACGACCGTCGCCAAGCTCGCGGCGCGCGCGGCGGCGGCCGGGGGCAAGCCCGTCCTCGCCGCGGCCGACACGTTCCGGGCCGCGGCGATCGACCAGCTCGAGGTCTGGGCGGGGCGGATCGGGATCCCG
>JBDIBE010000017.1:0-19114 GCA_039812785.1 Thermoanaerobaculia bacterium
GCCGCCGGCAACGGCCTCCCCGGCGCCGGCGCCCGCCCCGGCGGCGAAGCCGGCTTCCGGCGTCCCCGACTGGCTCGAGCAGGCCGACTACAACGAGCAGATGGTCGTCCTGAGCGAGAGCAAGCAGGGGATCTCCCGCTCGCCCGTTCACCCCGTCTACGGCGGCGAGGGCCGGCCGCGGACGGCCGCGGCCCGCCGCGACAACACCGAGGCGATCCGCACGAAGAAGCGGGAAGAGGCGGCCCGGAGGATGAAGGCGGTCGGCATCGCCGTCCTCGTGCTCGGCATCCTCGGCGGCGGAGCCTGGGCCGGCTGGGAGTTCTACGTCAAGCCGAACCTCCCGGGCGCCCAGCCCGAGAGCTCCCCCGCCCCCGGCGCGAGCGCGAGCCGCAGCAACAAGCCGCCGATCCCCGGAGGGCCCGGCTCCGACCAGACCCTCCCGACGGCGATCCCCCTGCCCGACCAGCGGGACAACCGCGCGACGCGGATGGGCGCCGCCGAGCGAAGGCTCGTCGACTCGAACGTCCGCGGCTTCGCCTCCTTCGACGACGGCACCGGCCTCACCCTCATCCTCTTCTTCCGGAGGTCCGTGAACGTCTCGGGCATCCCCTCCGCGAGGATCGTCTCGGCCGCCGACGCCGCGGGGAGGCCCCTGCCGGCCCTCGCCGGGACCGACGCCGAGATCCGCGTCTCCTCGGCGACGGACGACCCGACGGCGCTCCTCAGGCTCCGCCTCTACGCCCGCAGCGCGCACGCGGCGGCCACGCGGGAGTCGATCCGGACGATCGCGATCCAGCTCGGGAACGCGACGATCCACGCCCGCTTCGACCAGGCGCTCTTCTAGGGCGCCCCTCCGGCCCTACACTCTCCCCGGAGGGCCGGCGCCGACGTGACGCTCCGCCGCATCGAGATCGAGGGGTTCCGCGGGATCCGGCGGATGGCGCTGGACCTCGACGGGACGACGACCCTCATCGGCGAGAACTCCTGCGGCAAGACGAGCGTCCTCGACGCGCTCGAGCTCGGCCTCGGCCACCGCGCCTCGCCCCTCGCCTTCGGCCCGCTCGACTTCCACCTGCCGAGCGGCGAAGGCGCCGTTCCCGTCGAGAGGATCGACCTGCGCTTCACCTTCGAGGACGAGGCCGGGCGGACGACCGTCGCCGAGCTGACCGCGGACAGGGGCGCGGAAGGCTCCCCTGTCCCGGCCCGGGCGCGCCTCCTCGGACGCGACGGCCGAGAGCTCTCCCCCGGCGAGCCGCAGGCCTTCGCGGCGTTCCAGAGGAAGCACCCCGTGCTCCGCGTCCGCTTCGCGCGCCCCGAGCGGACCGGCGCCCCCGAGGCGGACCCGGCGCCGCTGCCCGCCCCCGCGGAGAACGCCCGCCGGGACGGCGAGGTGACGATGCGCCTGCGGCGGACCGTCGAGTCCGCCTACCGGAAGTTCTCGGGCTCGTGGCGCCCGCATCCGAGCGAGCTGCGGGAGCCGACCGAGGCGGCACGCGCCCTCGCCGAGCGCTGGAGCGAGCGGCTCGGCCTCCCGGCGAAGGCGTCCGGCCGGGCGACCGAGGTCCTCGCCCAGACTCCCGTCGTCCTCGGCGCGACCGACCCGCTCCGCGCGGAGGCGCGCGAGGGGACCGGCATGCAGAGCCTCGCGCTCCTCATGCTCCTCGGCGCCGTCGTCGACGCCGAGAACGGCACTCCCGTCGAGACGGGCGCCGAGCCGATCGTCCTGATCGAGGAGGCCGAGGCGCACCTCCACCCGATCCTCGCCGCGCGGATCTTCCGCCTCATCGACCGCGTGCCCGGGCAGAAGATCCTGACGACGAACTCCGGCGACCTCCTCGCGTCCGTGCCGCTCCACGCGATCCGCCGCCTCGTGCGGAGCGAGGCGGGCGTGGCCGTCCACGCCGTCGCCGAGGACGCCCTCACCGTCGACGAGCTCCGGCGGGTCGGCTACCACGTCCGGATCAACCGGGCCTCCTCCGTCCTCGCGCGCTGCTGGCTCCTCGTCGAGGGAGAGACCGAGTCGTGGCTCCTCCCGGAGGTCGCGCGGATCCTCGGCTGGGACTTCCCCGCGGAGGGGGTCCGCTGCGTCGAGTTCGCCCAGTGCGGCATCGCCCCGATCCTGAAGACGGCTCGCGGCCTCGGCCTCGAGTGGCACCTCCTCGCCGACGGCGACGAGGCGGGGAAGCACTACGTGCGGGCCGCGCGCGCCTTCCTCGCGGGCGAGCCCGACCGCGAGCGGATCACGGGCTTCCGCGAGCTCGACGTGGAGCACTACCTCTGGGGCGCCGGCTACGCCCCCGTCTACGAGGAGGCCGCGAGAAGGGGCGGCGTCCTTCCCGCGCTCTTCGGGAGGCGGCGCGTGCCGGCCGGCGCCGTAATCGACCGGGCCCTGAAGCTCCACGGCAAGCCGCGGATGGCCCTCGAGGTCGCGGAGGCGATGACCGCGCCCGGCTCCCCGGGCGTGCCCCGCCTCCTCGCCTCGGTCGTGGAGCGGGTCGTCCGCCTCGCGCGGGCCGGGAGCTGAGGCTCAGGCCGCGAGCAGCGGGATCGCGTCAGCGAGCCGCGCGACGGTGAGCGCCGGCGCGGAGAGCGGGGCGCGCGCGGGGTTGTAGAGGACGGGGAGCCACCCCGCCCGCTTCGCCCCGAGGACGTCCGTCTCGAAGTGGTCGCCGAGGTAGAGCTTCCGCCTCCCGTCGGCGCCGGCCGGCCCGCACGCCGCGCGGACCGCGGCGTCGAAGATCTCGCGCGCCGGCTTCATCGCGCCGACCTCCTCGGAGAGGACGACGTGGCGCACCCAGCGGTCGAGCTCGAAGCGGGCGAGCTTGGCGCGCTGCAGTTCCCGGAAGCCGTTCGAGAGGACCCCGACCTCGCCGAGCTCCGCGGCGGCCGCGAGGAGCTCCTCGGCCCCCTCGTTCAGCCGCCAGGCGCGCCGGTAGCGGCCGAGGTAGAACGCGCCGGCCTCCTCCGCGGGGCCGTCCGGCAGGCCGAGCGCGCCGAGCGGCTCGGCGAAGCGCCGGAGGTGGAGCTCCTCGCGCCCGATCTCGCCCCTCCCGTAGGAGGTCCAGAGCCTCGCGTTCGCGGCCCGGTAGGCCGCGATCCACTCCTCGAACGACCGCCCGCCGAACGCGGCCGGGAACGCCTCGAACGTCTCGCGCTGCGCCGCCTCCTCCGAGCCCCGGTGGTCGAGCAGCGTGTCGTCGAGGTCGAAGAAGAGGAGGCTCCTCACCGCCCGATCCTCTCACACCCCCGCGGGCCGGGGTCAGGCGTGCAATCGTGTATTACGCTCCCGCGAGGAGCTTCCTCAGCTCGGCGACGCGCCGCGCCTCGGCGGGGTCCTCCGCGATCCGCCTCTCGAGGTGGGCGACGTCGCGCGAGACCGTCGACGGGTCGCGGCGGAAGAGGCGCGCCGTCCGCGCGAGAGAGATCCCGCCGACGTCCCGGCCGAGGAGCGCGCAGAGGCTCCTCACGCGCGTGAGCGCGCGCAGGCGCGCCGGCCCGGCGAGATCGGCCGCCGCGACCCCTTCCCGCGCGGCGACGAGCTCGGCGACCTTCTCCGGAGTGAGCGTCCGCCGGAGGAGGTCGTCCCGCCCCGCCTGCGCGAGGGCGGAGCGGACGAAGTCCTCGCCGCCGACGACCGCGCCGAGGGCCGCGTCGTCGGGGTCGTAGCGCCCGGCCGCCGCGCCCGCCACGAACTCCTGGAAGAGCTTGCGCGCCTTCGGGCGGCTCCCCGCGAGGAGCCCGAGGACCTCTCCCGCCGCGAGCCAGGCGGGCGCCGTGCCGAGGTAGGCCCGGTGGCTCGACCAGGGGAAGTCCTCCGGCCGGGAGACGAGGTGCGCCTTCACGGGGTTCCTGTGAACGTAGCGGACGACCTCGAGGAGCCATGCCTCGCGGTCGACGAGGAGGCTCCGGAAGCGCCCCTGGAAGAGGTGCCCGACCCTGTCGTACCGGCGGTTGAAGTGCTGCGCGTAGCGCGCGTGGACGTCGTGCACGACGCGCGAGACCGGGACGGGGCCCGTCTGGAGCGCGAGGTGGACGTGGTTCGGCATCAGGCAGTACGCGAGGACGCGCGCCCCGTGCCTCCCGCACGCTTCGCCCAGGAGCTCGAGGTACTTCTCGCGGTCCGCGTCGTCGCGGAAGAGCGGGCGTCGCTCGTTGCCACGGGCGACGACGTGGGAGACGGCCCCGGTCGTGTCGAGTCTCGGCGGTCGCGGCATGCCGCAACAATACACGATTGCACGCCTGACCCCGGGAACGGGGCGTCAGGCGAGGTCGACGCGGTCGAGGAAGCCGACGACGACAGTGCGGACGGGCGCGGTCGCGGAGCCGACGACCTGGCGCGCGCCGTTCCCCTCGTCGAGGACGAGGACCGGGTCCCCGGGTCCCACGCCGACCGCGTCGATGGCGACGACGTAGTCGCCCGTCTCGGCGCCGTCGGCCCCCGTCCGCGCGACGACGAGCATCTTCTTCCCCGTAAAGAAGGGGTGGCGGATCGTCGACGTGATCTCGCCGATGACGCGGCCCGTGATCACGACCGCTCCTTCTCCGGGAGGTGGAGCGCGTCGACGATGCCGACGACGGCGTGGTCGACCGGGACGAACCACGGGTCGAGGAGGAGCGCGGCCTCGCGGCCCCCCTCGTAGGCGACGAGCTCGCCCTCCCCCGCCATCCGCGTCGGGTCGGCGGCGACGAGGGTCTTCCCCTTCGGCGCGCCGTCCTTGCCGAGCGGCTGGAGGAGGAGCATCGGGACCCCCTCGAGGCCGGGCGTCACGACGCACGGCACGACGCGGCCGATGACGCGCCCGAGGAGCACTAGGAGGCCTCCTCGCCGCCGAGGTCGACGACGCGGCGCGCGGCGAAGGCGGTGCCGAGCGCGGCCTCGCGCGCGAAGGCGTCGTGCGGGCGGGCGAGGACCCGGTACGTGAGGCCGGCGGACGGGGGGAGGGCCGACGTGACGATCTCGACCGCGGCCTCCAGCTCGTGGAGGTCGCCGCGGAAGAGGGCGAGCCCCTTGCCGGCGAGGCCGGCGTCCGAGAGGCGCACCTCGACGAGGTCGACGAGCGTTCCCTTGAGGGCCCGTTCGCAGGCGAGGACGACGGAGGAGGCCGTCGCCGCCTCCAGGATCAGGAGCGCGCCCGCGCCGTCCTCGCCCCGGCGCCCCTCGAGCGCGTCGAGGAGGCGCGGATGGACGTCGGCGAGGTAGAGGTGGTCGAGGAGGTGCCCCTCGGCGCGGGCGAGCCCCTCGGTGAGCGCCTCCTCGACGGAGGCGGGCGTTCCGCCGATCAGAGTCAGGTACCGGCCGGCCGTCACCGTCCCCGAGCGGAAGAAGGCGACGGGAGCCTTCTTCAGCATCGCGTCCGTCGCGTCGAGCCCCGCGGGGATCTGGGCGAAGTCGAGGACGGCGAGGGCGGCGGCGCGCTTCATGGCTTCAGGTGATCCGGAAGTTGTCGACGAGGACGCAGCGGCGCCAGCGCGAGAAGCTGCGCGGCGACGTGAGCCCCTCGCCCGTCGGGCTCGCGATCGTGAACGAGCAGAAACCCTCGCCATCGAGGCCGAGGCCCGCCTGCGAGCGGCCGTTCTTGACGAAGATCGAGGCGTCGCACTCCTTCGCCATCCGCGAGAGGGCGTCGAGGTTCCGCGAGTGCATGACGAAGGTGTGCCGGTTGCGGCCCTCGACAGGCACGGCGAGGTCGATCGCCGCGTCGACGCTCGGGACGCGGCAGACCGGCATCACCGGCATCATCTGCTCCGTCCAGAGGAGCGGGTGGTCCTGGTCGACCTCGACGACGACCATCCGCACGGAGTCGGGCGCGGAGATCCCCATCCTCCGGAGGATGACGTTCGCGTTCTTCCCGATGAGGTCCTTGTCGACATGCGCGTGCTCGCGCGGCCCGGCCATCTTCGTGAAGATCGCCTTCTCGAGCTCCTTCAGGCGGTCCTTCCCGATCACGACGGCTCCGGCGGCGACCATCGCGCGGATCAGCTCGTCGGCCACCTTCGAGACGACGAGGACTTCCTTCTCGTCGACGCAGATGACGTTGTTGTCCGTCGAGCCGCCGAGGACGATGTCCCGCCCCGCCTTCGCGAGGTCGGCCGTCTCGTCGACGACGACGGGCGGGTTCCCCGGCCCGGCGCAGATGGCGCGCTTGCCGCTCGCCATCGCGGCCTTCACGACCGCCCCGCCGCCGGTGACGACGAGGAGCCGGATGCCCGGGTGCTTCATCACCTCCTGCGCCGACTCGAGCGACGGCGCGGAGACGCCCGTCACGACGTCGGGAGGGCCGCCCGCCGAGACGACTGCCTTGTTGAGAAGGGCGATCGTCCGGATGGAGCACTCCTTGGCGGACGGGTGGACCGAGAAGACGACGGCGTTCCCCGCCGCGAGCATCCCGATCGCGTTGCAGATGATCGTCGACGTCGGGTTCGTGGACGGCGTGAGCGCGCCGATGACGCCGAACGGCGCCGGCTCCATCAGCGTGAGGCCGTGGTCGCCCGTCACCGCGGAGGGGTAGAGGTCCTCGAGGCCGGGCGTCCGTTCGGTGACGAGGGCGTTCTTGACGACCTTGTCCTCGTAGCGCCCGAGCCCGGTCTCCTCCCACGCCGCCTTCGCGAGGGCGGCGCCGTTCTCGCGCATCGTGGCGCGGATCGCCTCGATCACCTTCGCCCGGACCCGCAGCGGGAGGGCGACGAAGCGGGGCTGTGCCTTCCGCGCCGCCTCGACCGCGGCGTTCACCGTCGGGTGGATCCCCATCGGGGCGGCGGAGTCGCTTGCGGCCGCGCCGCCGGCGGGCGACGCGGCGGCGGCAGGCTTGCCGTCGAGGTCGGAGACGATCCGGCGGGCGATCGCCTCGATCTCGGCTTCGGTCAGTCGCGCGGCCACGTCACTTCCTGTACTTCACGGCGCCGCCGACGTCCCAGGAGTCGACGATCGCCATGACGACGGCGTCGACGGGGCGCTTGTCGGTGGCGACGGTCTGCCGCGCCGAGCTGCCGGCGGCGATCAGGACGACCTCCCCCGGGCCGGCGCCGACGGCGTCGGCCGCGACGAGGACGGTCGACCCGTCACGCCCCTCCTCGTCGACCGGACGGACGAGGAGCAGCTTGAGCCCCGAGAGGCTCTCCTCCTTGCGCGTCGCGACGACGCTCCCGACGACCTTCGCGAGCTGCACGGCGCTCTCCCGCGCCCCGGGCGCTACTTCGCCTCGGCGGGCTTGCGGCCCAGCGGGAGGACGGCGTCGACGTTCGCGTGCGGGCGGGCGATGACGTGGACGGCGACCATCTCGCCGACGCGCCCGCCGGCGACCTGCGCCGCGTCGCACGCGGCCTTCACGGCCGCGACGTCGCCGCGGACGATGACGGTGACGTAGCCGCCCCCCGTCTTCTCGTAGGAGACCAGCTCCACCTTGGCGGCCTTCACGGCGGCGTCGGCGGCCTCGACGACCGCGGGGAAGGACCTCGTCTCGATCATCCCGAGGGCTTCGGTCATGGCTTTTCCTCTCCTCGGATCGTCGCACGGCGGCGACCCGTCGCGTTACCGCGTTTCGTTCGTTCCTGCTCGCCGCGCTACTCGCGGCCCTTCTTCGGCACCCGGCCGGAGATCGTCTTCAGCGCCTCCTCGGCGGCCCGCCAGGCGACGTCGACGTCCTTCTCCTCGCCGCCGAGGTAGACGCGCCCGAAGCTGCCGAAGGCGCGGACCTCGAGGACGTTGATGTGGGCCGCCTTCTCCGCCTCGTTCGCGGCGATCGCGGCGTAGCCGGCCGGCGCGCACTCGAGGACGTAGAGCGTCTCGCCCGGCACGATCATGTCGCCGTGCCGGGTCCGGTTGATGAGCTGCGAGTGGTAGTCGGAGATGTTCCTTATGACCTGGCTCGAGGTGATCTCGGGCTTGATCCGGTCCGCCTCGTTCAGGTCGAGCGCGGAGAGGATCGCCGCCCCCGCCTGCCGCACGTCGGCCTGCGAGTCGGAGTGGACCTCGAGCATCCCGTAGAGCCGCTCGATGATCATCATGCCGGGCTTGACGTCCGTCGCCTTCAGGGCGACGTCGGTCACCTTCATGATGTCCATCCCGGGCGCGACCTCCACGAAGAGCGACGCCTGCCCCGGCACCGGCAGGAAGCCCTGCGCGACCGTGCCGAGGAAGGAGGCGAACTGCGGCTGGAGGCTGTCGATGAAGCAGTAACAGCGGAGCTCACCCATCGGTCCCCTCACTTCCCCGCGGCGGCGCGGGCTTCTTCCAGGATCTTCACGCTGGCGGAGGCGCCGACGCGCGTCGCCCCGGCCTTCACCATCTTCAGGAGGTCGGCGTAGGTCCTCACGCCGCCGGAGGCCTTCACGCCGAGCTTCCTCGGCGCGACGGTCCGGGCCATGAGGGCGATGTCCTCCGCGGTGGCGCCGCCGGAGGAGAAGCCGGTCGAGGTCTTCACGTAGTCGGCGCCCGCCTTCATCGAGAGCTCGCAGGCGCGGACCTTCTCCTCGTCGGTCAGGAGAGCCGTCTCGAGGATGACCTTCGAGAGGGCCCGGCCGTCCTTGCAGGCCTCGACGACGCCGCGGATGTCCTTGAGGACGAGCGCGTCGTCCTTCCCCTTCAGCGCGCCGACGTTGATGACCATGTCGACCTCCTGGGCCCCCTCGCGGATCGCCTTCCTCGCCTCGAGGAGCTTGATCTGCGGGTCCTGCGCGCCGAGCGGGAAGCCGACGACGCAGCAGACCTTCACGGCCGAGCCCTGGAGGAGCTTCTTCACCTGCGGGACGAAGACGGGGTTCACGCAGACGGAGAAGAAGCCGTGCTGCCGCGCCTCGGCGCAGAGCTTCTCGACGTCGGCCGCCGTCGCGTCGGGCTTGAGCAGCGTGTGGTCGATGAGCTTCGCGACCTTCTCCGGCGTCATCGCGGGCTCGGCCGCGCGCGAGGCCCCGCCCTTCCCGAGCATCTCCTTCACCTTCGCGGCGATCCGTTCGACGTCCTCCGCGGACAGCTCCGACATCCCTCTCTCCTTCTCCATCTCGCGGATCATCGCGACGCGCTTCAGGTGCCTCTCGGCGGTGCACGCCGTCGCGAGGAAGACGTCAACGATCCGCTTGGCCGCCTCCTCGTCGACGTGCCCCGCGCCGAGCGCGAGGAGGCGCGCGTCGTTGTGCTCCCGGGCGTTCTTCGCGAGCGCCTCGGTGTTGCACGTGGCGGCGAGCACCCCTGGGACCTTGTTCGCCGCCATCGCCGAGCCGATCCCCGCGCCGTCGACGACGACCCCGAAGTCGGCCTCTCCCCGTGCGACGAGGAGCGCGGCGGCGCGGGCGAAGACCGGGTAGTCGACCGGCTCCTTCCCGTTCGTCCCGAGGTCGGCGACGTCGTGGCCGGCCGACCTCAGGTGCTCCTTCAGCCGCTCCTTGAGGTCGAAGCCGCCGTGGTCGGCGGCGAGGGCGATCTTCAGCCGCGACATGGGAGGGGGATTCTACGCGGTGCGCGGCGCCGGGGCGCCCCGCGAACCGACCAAGTCGTCGAACGTTTCACCCGAAAAGGGAAACGCCCCCGGGCCCGAGGGGCCGGGGGCGCGGAGCTCGCGTCGAGTCCGGGGAGCCTCGCGGCTCAGACCTTGGACCAGTCGTACTTGCCGTCGGCGCCCTTGGCGGCCTTCACCTTCTTGCCGAGGTCGTTCAGGTCGGCCTTGTCCTTCTTCGGCATCTTCTCGGTGTGGCACGAGGCGCAGTTGGCCTTCGGGTCCTTCGCCTTGTACTCCTTCTGGATGTCCATCGTGGCGAGGGCCGAGCTGCCGACGGCGAGGGCTGCAAGGGCGGCGATGACGGCGGTGGTGGTCTTCTTCATGCTCTTCCTCCTTCGCGCTGTGTGGCGAACGCGTGATGGTAGCGCAATCGGGACCGCGCCGGGCCCGTCGCCCTTTCCGCGACGCCGTCTCGCCGCCAGGAGGGCTCCGTGCCTACTTGACCTTCGCCCAGTCGATCTTGCCGTCGGCGCCCTTGGCGGCGGCGACCTTCTTGCCGAAGTCGTTCAGGTCGTGCTTGTCCTTCTTCGGCATCTTGTCGACGTGGCAGGTCGCGCAGGTCGCCTTGGCGTCCTTCGCCTTGTACTCCTTGTGGATCTCCATCGTCGCGAGGGCGGAGGTCCCGAGGGCGAGCGACGCGATCGTAGCGAGGACGGCAGCGGTGGTCTTCTTCATCTCGTACTCCTTCTCCTTGGCCGAGTGGCGGAATGCTACGGCAATCCGGCCCGGCCGGAGGCGGATCCGCAAGAGGCGTGCCCGCCCCGGCGTCCCCCGCGCGGGCCGGCCTTCACTCGTAGCGGAGGGCGTCGGCCGGCGCGAGGCGTGCGGCCCGCCGGGCGGGGAGGGCCGCCGCAGCGAGGACGAGGAGGAAGCCGGTCGCCGCGATGACGAGGACGTCGCGCGGCTCCGGCCGGAACGGCATCCACGAGACGTAGTAGACCCGCGCGATCTCGGCCGGGAAGCGGACGGCGCGCGTGGCCGTCAGGAGCGCGCAGAGGAGGACGCCGAGGGCGGTGCCGAGGAGGACCCCCGCGCCGCCGACCCAGATCCCCGCGAGGCGGAACGTCCGCGCCACGGTCCTCGGCCCGGCGCCGATCGCGGCGAGGACCCCGATCTCGCGCGTCTTGGCGGCGACGAGGACGACGACGGACGAGACGACCGTCCCCGCCGCGACCGCGACGATGAGCGCGAGGGCGACGAAGAGGAGCGTCTGCTGGACGAGGAGGGCGCGGAAGAGGTCGCCGTTGAGCGACCTCCAGTCGAGGACGGTCGCCGAGGGCCCGATCGCCTCGCGGACCGCCGCCACGACCGGCTCGGGCCTCGCCGGGTCGGAGAGCTTCAGCTCGAAGACGCCGCTGCGGGCGTCGGGCGGCGCGAGGCGCGAGAAGGCCGAGATCGGGACGACGGCCCACCCCTCGTCGACCTCCGTGAAGCCCGTCGTGACGATCCCGGCGACGACGAGCGGCGTCCGCCGCGGCGGGGCGAGGCCGCGCGCGAGGGAGACGGAGGCCGTCTCGAGGACGAGCGAGCCTCCCCTCTCCGCGCCGAGCCGGGCGGCGAGGCCGGCGCCGAGGAGGACGGGGACCCGCCCGCCCGGCTCCCCCGCCATCCGCGCGGCGATCCCCGGGTCGCGACCGAGAAGCCGCGTCGTCGCGAGGCCGGACGGGAGGTCGAGCCCCTTCACGACCGCGTCGACGCCGGCGGGGACCTTCGGGCCGAGGACGAGCGCGGGCGCGAAGGCCGTCTTCGCGACGGCCGAGACGCCCGGCACCTTCGCGAGCGCCTCGCGCGTCGCCGCGTCGTCGGCGCCGGCCCCCGGAAGGACGAGGACCTCGGCGTTCGTCCCGGCGAGCTTCTCGAAGAGCTCGGCGCGGTAGCCCGACATCAGCCCCATCGCGACGACGAGCGCCGCCGTCCCGAGGGCCACGCCCCCGAGCGCGAGCGACGAGACGGTCCCGAGGAGGCCGCCCCGCCGGCCGGAGAGGAAGCGCCGCGCGAGGAAGAGGGAGACGTTCACCGGGCCGCGGGGACGAGCTCCCGGGCGAACTCTTCGAAGAGCGGGTCCGAGTCGTGCGGCCCCGGGGCCGACTCCGGGTGGTACTGGACCGCGAAGACGGGCCGCCCTTTCAGCCGGAACCCCTCGCACGTCCCGTCGTTGAGGTTGACGTGCGTCAGCTCGAGGCCCGCGGGGAGCGAGGCCGGGTCGACCGCGAAGCCGTGGTTCTGCGAGGTGATCGAGACGGCGCCCGTCGCGAGGTCCTTCACCGGGTGGTTCACGCCGCGGTGGCCGAACTTCAGCTTGAACGTCCGCGCCCCGAGCGCGAGGCCGAGGAGCTGGTGCCCGAGGCAGATCCCGAAGACCGGCTTCCCGGTCCCGACGAGCGCCCGGATCGCCTCCACCTGCGCGGGGAGCGCGGCCGGGTCGCCCGGCCCGTTCGAGAGGAAGTAGCCGTCGAAGCCGGCGAGCTCGGAGGCGGGGGTCGCCGCCGGGAAGACGGTGACGTCGAGGCCGCGCGTGGCGAGGTTCCGGAGGATGTTCCGCTTGATGCCGTAGTCGAGCGCGGCGACGCGCGGGCGCCCCGCCTCGTGCGCGCCCCAGGCGTACGGTGCGCGCGTCCCGACCTCGAGGGCGAGGGCGGCGCCCGTCATCGGCGGCTGCTCGAGGACGCGGGCGAGGAGGCGCTCGCGCCCATCGGCGTCGACGAGCTCCGTCGAGACGGCGCCCCGCATCGAGCCGAGCGAGCGGAGGTGGCGGACGAGGGCCCGCGTGTCGAGGCCGTGGATCGAGACGATCCCCGCCTCGCGGAGCGTCTCGCCGAGCCCCTTCTTCCCCCGCGCGTTCGAGAAGCGCTCCGGGAAGTGCCGCGCGGCGAAGCCGGAGACCTGGATCCGCTCCGACTCGGCGTCCTCGCCCGTGACGCCGTAGTTGCCGACGTGCGATGCCGTCATGACGACGATCTGGCCGCGGTAGGAGGGGTCGGTGAGCGTCTCCTCGTATCCGGCCATCGCGGTGTTGAAGACGACCTCGCCGAACGCCGTCCCCGGGACGCCGAAGCCCTCCCCTTCGAAGACGCGTCCGTCCTCGAGGACGAGGACCGCCGGGAGGCCGCTCACAGCGAGCGCCCCACCGCGGCCGCGATCGGCGCGAGCCGCGTCATCAGGTCGGAGAACATCGCGGGCGTCAGCGCCTGGGGCCCGTCGGAGAGGGCCTCCTCGGGCCGGTGGTGGACCTCGACGGCGACGCCGTCGGCCCCCGCCGCGATCGACGCGAGCGACATCGGGGCGACCTTGTGCCGGCGCCCGGTGCCGTGCGAGGGGTCGGTGACGATCGGCAGGTGGGAGAGGCGCTCGACGGCCGGGACGATGGCGAGGTCGAGCGTGTTGCGGGTGAAGTCGCTGAAGGTCCTCACGCCCCTCTCGCAGAGGATGACGTTCGGGTTCCCCTCGGCGAGGACGTACTCGGCCGCGAGGAGGAACTCCTCGAGCGTCGCGGACATCCCGCGCTTGAGGAGGACCGGCTTGCCGGTCCGCCCCGCAGCCTTCAGCAGCTCGAAGTTCTGCATGTTCCGCGCGCCGAGCTGGATGCCGTCGGCGTACTTCGCGACGACGTCGATCGAGGAGGTGTCGAGAGCTTCGGTGACCACGGGGAGCCCCGTCTCCTCGCGCGCCGCGGCGAGGATCTTCAGCCCCTCCTCGCCGAGCCCCTGGAAGGAGTAGGGCGAGGTGCGCGGCTTGTAGGCGCCGCCGCGGAGGAGGTTCGCGCCGCGCGCCTTGACCTCCCGCGCGATCGTCACGGTCTGCTCGAGGCTCTCGACGGCGCAGGGGCCGGCGATGATCGCGAGGCGCGTCCCCCCGACGGCGACGCCCCCGACGGAGACGACCGTGTCCTCGGGGTGGAACTCGCGCGAGACGAGCTTGTAGGGGTGGGAGACCTTGATGACCTCGAGGACCCCGGGGAGGTTCTCGAACGCGGCCGGCTCGATCGTCCCCCGGTTTCCCGTCAACCCGACGGCCGTCCTCTGCTCCCCGGTGATGGGGTGGGCCTTCAGCCCCATCCGCCCGGCGGCCCTGACCACCCCGTCCACCTGGGCGGGCGTGGCGCTCCTGTCCATGACGATCAGCACGGCGGCTCGTCCTCCGGAACCGCTGTTTATACTTCATCGTGGCGTGCCGGGCCTTCCCGGCGGCCGAGGAGGCTCCCATGGCGATCCGGCGCTCCCTCACCCTCGCGGGACTGGCCCTCGCGGGCGCGCTCCTGGCGGCGCTCCCCGCCACGGCGTACATCATCATCCTGAAGGACGGCACCCGCCTCGAGGCGGCCGCCAAGCCGGTGATGAGCGGGAAGAACTACCTCTTCTACGACAAGCTCGGCGCCCAGAAGATGATCGCCGTCGTCGAGGTCGACCCGGCGAAGACCGACGCGGCGAACAAGGAGAACTACCGGGACGCCTACATCCTCGGCCAGCCCGAGCCGATGAAGCAGGAATCCCCCGGGACGCGCGCCAAGGCGCCGTCGCTCTCGGAGTACATCCGGCAGAACCGCAAGGCCGAGATCGCGCCGCCCCCCGTCGCCACGCCCGCGATCCCCTCGGGGCCCGCCTCCTCGCCGCGCTCGGCGGCCACGCGCCCGATCGACACGGCCCCCGCCGCCGCGCCGAGCGTCCTCGACCCGGTCGTCCAGGAGTCCTTCCTCCGGGCCTACCAGAGCGCGGCCGTCCGCGGGGTGAAGATCACCCAGGCCTCCGCCGGGACGGTCCGCGTCCAGGCCGTCACCGACAGCGAGACGATCGTCTTCGGGGCGCTCGTCGGGACGGCGCGCGGCATGAAGGAGTCCCGCACGGCGGGCCGCCTCCTCGACAAGGTCGAGCTCTACATGTCGACGAGTGCGGGCGAGAACGCCGGCCGCTTCGTCCTCACCCCCGAGGACGCCGAAGGCCTCCTGAACGGCACGACCCCGCCGGCGAAGTTCTTCGTGGCCAACGTCCTCCTCTGAGGCGCGCCCCTTGGAGGCCGGGACCCTCGTCCTCGTCCACCTGCACTCCCCGAAGGAGAAGTACTGGGGAGCGCTCCGCGCCCTCACGCCGGCGGGCGTGACGGTGCGGGGGATCGACGTCGCCGTCTTCGACGACTGGGCCCGCCAGTTCGCCTCGGGGGGCGAGATCGAGCTCGGCGCCGCGACCCTGTTCTTTCCCCTCCACCGGGTCGAGAAGATGTTCGAGGACGCGCGGATCGGCTCCGTCGCCGCCTACCACGAGCGGTTCTTCGAGATGGTCGGGCGGGACGTCCGCGACGTCCTCCGCCTCGAGTCGGAGCGGCCCGAGGGGCCGCTGCAGTAGAGCCAAAGCGAGAAGGAGGAGGAGCCGTGCCCGAGCTCTCCTGGCAGCTCCGGAAGGGCCCGGAAGGGGCCCCCTACGCCTTCGCGGCCTTCAACAAGGCCGAGAAGCGGACGAACTTCTTCGACCAGGCCGAGGCCCTCCGCGCCTTCCTCATGAAGAGGGGCGCCTCGGCCGAGGACGCCGTCGCCCTCGCCGCCCGCGTCGAGGCCGGCGAGACCGTCACCGTCACCCTCCCGAAGTAGGGGGCGCGGCCCCGGCTCAGTGCCGGGGCTGCGAGAGCTCGAGGAGGACCCCGCCGGTCGCCGCCGGGTGGACGAACGCGACGAGGCAGCCGTGCGCCCCCTCGAACGGCGACTCGTTCACGAGCCTCACCCCCGCCGCCTTCAGTCGCGCGAGGGCCGCGGCGACGTCCTTCACCTCGAGGCATACGTGGTGGAGGCCCGGCCCCTTCTTCTCGAGGAACTTCGCGATCGGGCTCTCGGGCGAGGTCGGCTCGAGGAGCTCGAGGCTCGACTCGCCGACGGGCCGGAACGACGTGAGGACCTTCTGCGATGCGACCTCCTCTCGGTGCTCCTCGGGGAGGCCGAGGAGGTCCCAGAAGGCGCCGCCCGCGTCGACGGAGCCGACGGCGAGGCCGAGGTGCGAGATCCGCAGAGCGCCGTCCTTCGGCGCGGGCGGGCCGCCGTTCCTCCGGAGCGTCTGAAGGAGCGCGTCGGCGGCCCGGAACGGGTCCTCGGTCCGCGCCTCGATCCGGCCGGCCCACGAGGCGATCGAGGCGTCGCTCCCCGAGAGGCCGTGGAGCTCGGCGAGGAGCTTCTGCTGGACGATCGTCTCGATCCGGCGGACCGTGCGGCCGCGTCGGCGCGTCGAACCGGCGGGGCCCGAGAGGAAGTCGCGGTGCCTCTCGAGCTCCGCGCGCAGCGCGTCGACCCCCTCGCCGGTCCGGGCGACGGTCTTCAGCACCGGCGGGAGCCAGGGGCCGTGCTCCCCCATCTCGAGCATCTGCAGGACCTCGTGGACCGTCCGGTCCGCGCCGTCGCGGTCCGCCTTGTTGACGACGAAGACGTCCGCCACCTCCATGAGGCCCGCCTTGATCGCCTGGATGTCGTCGCCCATCCCGGGGGTCAGGAGGACGACGCACGTCTCGGCGAGGCGGAAGACCTCGACCTCGTCCTGCCCGACCCCGACCGTCTCGACGAGGACGTCGTCGAAGCCGGCCGCGTCGAGGACGTCGACGGCGTCCGCGGTCGCGCGGGAGAGGCCGCCGAGGTGGCCGCGCGTCGCCATGGAGCGGATCAGGACGCCCGGGTCGGTGTAGAGCTCCTGCATCCGGATCCGGTCGCCGAGGATCGCCCCCCCGGTGAAGGGCGAGGAGGGGTCGACGGCCACGATCCCGACGCGTCGCCCCTCGGCGCGCGCGGCGCGCGCGAGGGCGGCGGTGAGGGTCGACTTTCCGGCGCCCGGGGCGCCGGTCAGGCCGACGACGCGGGCGCGGCCCGTGCGGGGCCAGAGGAGGGAGAGGAGGTCGGGGAATCGCGGGTCCGAGGTCTCGGCCCAGGTGATGGCCCGGGCGACGGCCGGAGGGATCCCCGCGAGGACGCGCTCGGCGAGCTCGCGAACGACGGTCATGACCCGGCGAGTCTAAGGGACGCCGCCGTTAGAATCCCCCCTTCGTGGAAAACGCCGAGCCGGCCCGCCCCATGGCCGGCCCCCTCGTCGGGGCCCTCGCCGAGATCGCCCGGGTCGTCGCGGAGACGCTCTCGCTGCCGGAGGTCTTCCCGCGCGTGGCGGCGGCGGCCCGGGGCGTGCTGCCGTTCGACGCGGCGGGCGTCGGCCGCCTCGTCGAAGGGCCCGCCCTCATCTCCTGGGGGCACTCGGTCGAGGACGGGTCGACGGGCGCCGGCTTCCGCTACGAGGCGGAGGAGATGTCGCCGGTCCTGTGGCCCTCGTCCGAGGGCGTCCGGCTCGTCGACGACGCGCGCACGGCGCTCGACCCGACGCGCCGCGCGGACCGCGAGACGCTCGACTCCGGCACGCGCTCCGTCCTCGTGGCCCCGGTCCAGCGCGGGAGCGCGATCATCGGCGTCTTCTGGGTCTCCGCGCGCTCGCCCCGTGCCTTCCGCGAGGCGCACGGGGAGGCCGCAGCCGCGATCGCCGCCGTCCTCTCCCCCGCGCTCGAGCACGAGCGCCGCGCCGAGGAGGACCGCGAGCGGCTGCGGCGCCACCGCGAGCTCGACGCCCTCGGGCCCGCCCTCGCGAGCGCGCTCGACGTGCGCGAGGTCTTCGACCAGGTCTCGGCGATCGCGCGGCGCGTCGTGCCGCACGAGAAGATGACGCTCGGCCTCCTCTCCGAGGACCGGACGGAGAACCGCCTCTGGGCCGTGGCCGGCGACCGCTCGTGGGCGCCTGAGACCTACCCGATCCCCGAGTCGGAGCGGGCCCAGATGGAGGCCGACGTCCAGGTCGTCGCCGACGCCGAGGTCGACCTCCCCTCCGACTCGTCGCGCCGCGCGATCCTCCTCGGGGCCGGGATGCGATCGAGCCTGCGCGCCCCGATCCGCCTCGAGGGGAAGACCGTCGGCGCCCTCTCGTTCCACGCGAGCGAGGTGGGGCGCTACGGCGAGGAGGAGGTCGAGCTCGCGCGGCGCGTCGCCGACCAGGTCGCCCTCGCCTTCTCGCACCAGAAGCTCCTCGAGGAGACGAAGAGAGCGGAGGAAGCCCGGCGCGAAGCGGCCCGCCTCGAGGAGCGCGTCCGCGCGCTCGCCGACGAGCTCGATTCGCGCGACGGCTTCGGGCGCATCGTCGGCGCCTCGCCCGCCTGGCGCGCCGTCCTCGTCCAGGCCTCGAAGGTCGCGCCGACGGAGACGACGGTCCTCCTGACGGGCGAGTCGGGGACGGGCAAGGAGGTCGTCGCCCGCGCCGTCCACCGCGCCTCGCCGCGGGGCTCGGGCCCCTTCGTCGCGCTCAACTGCGCGGCGCTCCCCGAGCAGCTCCTCGAGTCGGAGCTCTTCGGCTACGAGAAGGGCGCGTTCACCGGGGCCCACGCGCCGCACCCGGGGCGGCTCGAGCAGGCCGCCGGGGGGACGCTCTTCCTCGACGAGGCCGGCGAGACGAGCCCGCTCGTCCAGGCCAAGCTCCTCCGCGTCCTCGAAACGCGCGAGTTCCAGCGCCTCGGCGGGACGAGGGTCCTCCGGGCCGACGTCCGCGTCGTCGCCGCGACGAACCGCGACCTCCACGCCTCCATCGCGCGCGGCGAGTTCCGCGAGGACCTCTTCTACCGCCTCTCCGTCTTCGAGATCCACCTCCCGCCGCTCCGCGAGCGGCCCGAGGACGTCCTCCTCCTGACCGAGCGCTTCCTCGCGGACCTCTCGCGGAACGTCGGCCGCCCCGCCCCCGGCATCTCGAGGGAAGCGCGCGAGCTCCTCCTCTCCTACGCCTGGCCGGGCAACGTCCGCGAGCTGCGCAACGCGCTGGAACGGGCCGTCATCCTCTCGGAAGGGGGGCTCGTCCAGGCCGAGCACCTCCCGATCGCCGTCGCCCGGAGCGGCGCGGCGCGCGCCGCCTCGGCGGCGGCCATCGAGCTCCCCCCGGGCGGCCTCGACCTCGACGCCGTCGAGAAGACGCTCGTCGCGCAGGCGCTCGAGAGGGCGAAGAACAACCGGAGCCGGGCCGCCAAGCTCCTCGGCCTGACGCGCGCCCAGCTCTACACGCGCCTCGAGCGCCACGGCCTCGCGTGAGGCCCGCCCCGCGCTCCCCGCTCGCCCGGCACTGGACGCTCGACCCCGCCGTCTCCTACCTCAACCACGGCTCGTTCGGCGCGACGCCCGCGCCCGTCCTCGCGGCGCAGCAGGCGCTTCGCGACGAGCTCGAGCGAGAACCCGTCGACTTCCTCTGGCGGCGGCTTCCGGCGCGGCTCGCCGCGGCGCGGGAAGCGCTCGGCTCGTTCCTCGGCGCCGACCCCGAGGGCCTCGCCTTCGTCCCGAACGCGACGGCCGGCGTCAACGCCGTCCTCCGCTCGCTCGAGCTCCGGCCGGGCGAGGAGCTCCTGACGACGTCGCACGTCTACCCCGCCTGCCGCAAGGTGATGGAGTTCGTCGCCGCCCGCGCCGGGGCGCGCGTCGTCGTCGCCGACGTCCCCTTCCCGATCGCGGGGCCGGAGGAGGTCGAAGAGCCGCTCCTCGCCGCCGTGACGCCGCGGACGCGCCTCGCGCTCCTCGACCACGTCACGAGCCCGACGGCGCTCCTCTTCCCTCTCGAGCGGCTCGTCCCGGTCCTCCGGGAGCGCGG
>JBDIBE010000018.1:0-18650 GCA_039812785.1 Thermoanaerobaculia bacterium
TCGCGCGGCGTCCCCGTCGCGACGCTCTCGGCGGCAGGCGCCCTCGACCTCGGGAAAGGGCCCGCGCCCGACCGGCTCCTCCGCGCCGGCCTCGCCGAGCTCCAGGAGCTGCTGAAGAGAGGCCGGGACCCGCTCGGACGCCCGCGCCGCCTCGTCGTCGAGACGGTCGCCTCCGGCGCCGCCCCGCGCCCGGCCGCCGGCTCGGCCGTGGCGCCTCTCCTCGAGCGGCTCGGCTTCACGCGCGACGGGACGAGCTATTCGTGGAGGGCCCTCTGACGCACGCGGGCGGGCCCGAAGGCCCGCCCGCGGGGTTCCCGGGAAGGTCGAAGGACTAGAGCGCGAGCTTCGGCGCCGCGTCGAAGCGGGCCGAGACGGCCGACCAGTCGATCGCCTTGAAGAAGGCCTCGATGTAGTCGGGGCGCTTGAGGCCGTAGTCGAGCATGAAGGCGTGCTCGAAGACGTCCATGATCAGGAGGAGCGTGCCGCCGGCCGGGTGGCCGCCGTCGTGCTCGCCGATCCACATGTTCATGAGCTGGCCGTTCGCCGGGTCCTGGTAGAGGGCGGTCCAGCCGATGCCGCGCATGGCGCCGACCGCGCGGAAGTTCTTCTCCCACGCCTCGACGGAGCCGAAGTCGGCGGCGATCTTCTTCGCGAGGGCCGAAGCCCCGTCGAGGGCGGCGCCGCCGCTCTTCATGTTGCCGAAGTAGTACTCGTGGAGGCGCATGCCGTTCCACTCCCAGCCGAGGCGGCGCTTCATCTCGGCGAAGGCGGGGGTGGCGGCCTTCCCCTCGGCGGCGAGGGCGGCGAGCTCGTCGTTGACCTTGTTCGTGTTCGTGACGTAGCCCTGGTAGAGGGTGAAGTGGTTCTTCAGGAGGGCGTCGGAGAAGCCCGGGGTCCCGAGGAGGTGGTCGTAGCTCTTCGCCGTGTAGGCCATGGGAATCGTCCTTTCTCGCGAGGGTCTGACGGGATCGCGCGTCGATTCTACGTTGGCGCTCCCGGAACGGACGTCCCGCCGTGCGCGCGCCCCTCAGCCCCCCAGCTCGGGGCCGAAGGCGCGGTCCCGGCGGGCGAGCCGCGCGAGGAGGAGAGCGTCCTCCCGGGTCCGCGGGCCGGGCCGCGCGGCCATCGCGGCGAGCGCCTCGAGCGCCCCGGCGTGCCCGGCGATCCGCCGCTCGGCGTAGTCGCGCGCCGAGCCGGCTTCGACGAGGAAGGGCCAGTCGGAGGCCTGGAGGAGGAGGGCCTGCCGCGTCGCCGCCGGGAGAAGCCGCGGGTCGCGCACCGTGACCTCGCCGAGGAGCTCCTCGGCCCTCTCCACCGCGCGCCAGTATTCCTTCGTCCCCGGGTTGTCCCAGACGGAGAAGTCGCCGTCGCGTCCCCAGGAGCCGGCCGGGACGGCGATCTCCGGGGCGTCGCGCTCGCCCTCGACCGCCTCCCACGCCGTCGCGGGGCGGACGGGACCGTCGCGGCGCGCGAGCTCGCGGAAGACGGCGGCGAGGAAGTCGACCCCCTCGAACCACCAGTGGCCGAAGAGCTCGAAGTCGAACATCGAGACGACGACCCGTGCCGCCGCGTCGCCCCGGGCCGTCTCCTCGAGGAGGTCGCAGAAGTGCGCCGCGTGCGCGGAGACCCGCTCCCGCGTCGCGGCCGGGTCGTAGAGCGCCTTGTCGTCGAGCGGCCCCTTCGCGTCGGTGACGGACCAGTAGCGCAGGCCCCCGCGCGCCGCCTTCCTGTGGAACTCGAGGTAGGCCGGGTCTCCCGGGTAGCCGACCTGCCCCGACCAGACCTGCTCGGAGCTCCGCGGGTCGCGCGCGAGGAGGGCGACGGAATGCCCCTCGGCCTCGAAGCGGTGGACGGCCCACGGCGAGCGCCCCGTCGGGGTGGCCTCGCCCGGCGCCCAGGGCGCCCCGCCGCTCCCGCCGTAGGCGGGCCGGCCCTGTCGCCCCGCGACGAGGTGCGTCTCGAGGAAGGTGAAGCGGATCCCGCGCGGGCCGAGGAGGGAGAGGACGTGCCTTCGCGCCACGCGCCGGCCGAGGCCCGGCGTCACGAGCGTCCCGGCGGGGCGGGTCGCGCACTCGGGGAGCCAGAGGCCGCGCGGCGGGCGGCCGAAGTGGCGGCGGTGGGCGGCGATCCCGACGTCGAGCTGGCGCTCGGCCGAGGCGTCGGACGGAAGGAGCGGGAGGAAGCCGTGCGTCGCCGCGCTCGCGAGCGGCTCGACCTTCCCCTCGGCGGCGAAGCGGGCGAACGGGGCGACGAGGTCGCCGCCGACCTCGTCGAAGAGGGCGAGCGCCTCCTCGTAGTGGTCGCGCCAGGCCCGCGCGAGCGGCTCGGCCTCGTGGCCGCGGCGGGCGAAGTCGCGCGCGTCCCTCCCCGCCGCCGCGAGGCGGTGCTTCACGTACCGCCGGAACGACCGGGGGAAGCGCGGGTCGCGGAGCTGCTCGCAGAGGACCGGGGTGAGGCCGATCGTCGCCTTCCACGGGACGCCGCCGGCGTCGAGGGCGCGGGCGGCCGCGACGAACGGGAGGTAGGTCTCCGCGGCCGCCTCGTGGAGCCAGTCCGCGCCGTGCGGCCAGACGCCGTGCCCGAGGACGGCGGGGAGGTGGCCGTGGAGGACGAGGACGAAGGAGACGGGCGGCAAGGCTCCTCCGCGGGACGGGATGCGCCCGGGGGAGGGAGCCCCCGGGCGCGAGAGGTCAGACGACGGTTCCGGCCGGAAGGACGGCGTTCTTCGGGACGATGACGATCCCGTCGCGGACGCACCACCCGTCCCCGTCCTGGTCGGGGCGGGACGGGTCGCCGCGGAGGACGCAGCCCGCCCCGATGCGGGCGTTCTTGTCGACGATCGCCCTCTCGATGACGCAGTTCGCGCCGATCCCGACGGCCGGGACCCCCTTGGCGAGCGCGGCGACCCGGACGTCCTCCTCCTCGATGTCGTCCGAGCCCATCACGATCGACTCGACGATCCGGCACCCCTTCTCGATCCGGGCCCGGAGGCCGATGACGCTCCGCGTGATCTCGGCGCCGTAGATCCTCACGCCGTCGGCGAGGCGGCAGTGGTCCATCTTCACGTCGATGAGCGAGGAGGAGGGGGTGACGCGGGGGCGCGTGTAGATCGGCGCGTCGGGGTGGTAGAAGTGGAACGGCGGGTCGTCGTCCGTCAGGGCGATGTTCGCCTCGTAGAAGCTCCGGATCGTCCCGATGTCGCGCCAGTAGCCGCGGAAGGGGAAGGCCTGGACCTTGTGCGTCTCGATCCGCCCCGGGAGGATGTCCTTGCCGAAGTCCATGTTGGCCGGGTTCGAGAGGGCCTCGCGGAGCGTCTCCATCCGGAAGATGTAGACGCCCATGCTCGCGAGGTACTGCCCCGGCTGGAGGCCCCAGCGCTCGCGCAGCTCCTTCGAGGGGGCGAGCGGGGCGAGCTCCTCGTCGGTCCGCGGCTTCTCGCGGAAGGCGCGGATCTGCCCGTCGGCGGCCGTCAGGAGGACGCCGAAGCCGGCGCAGTCCTCCTTCGGGACCGGCAGGACGCCGACGGTGATGTCGGCGCTCGAGCGGATGTGCGCCTCGAACATCTCCCGGTAGTCCATCCGGTAGAGGTGGTCCCCCGCGAGGACGAGGACGTGGTCGTACTCGCGCGTACCGAGGCGCCGGAGGTGCTTGCGGACGGCGTCCGCCGTCCCCTCGAACCACTCGCCCCCCTCCTCGGTCTGCTGGGCCGCGATCAGCTCGACGCCGCCGCGGGCGAAGCTGTCGAAGCGGTAGGTGAGGGAGATGTGGTTGTTGAGCGAGGCCGAGTTGAACTGGGTCAGGACCGCGATGTCGCGGAACCCCGAGTTGATCGCGTTCGACAGCGGCACGTCGATGAGCCGGAACTTCCCGCCGAGCGGGACGGCCGGCTTGGCGCGGTCGCGGGTGAGAGGGTAGAGGCGCTTCCCCTGGCCCCCTCCGAGGATCACGGTATGGACGCGGCGCTGTGGCATCTCTCGCATGGTTGATGGAATTCTAGGCGGGTTCGCTCCCCCTCCCGGACGCTCCTTTTGCGGTAGAGTTCCGTCCCAGAAGAACCGAAGGTCCAGCCAGCGGAGAGATTTATTCGCAAGCCCGCATCGTCCCGCTTCCGGTCCCTCGCCGTGGGCGCGGCGCTCGGACTCGCCGTATTCCTCTCTTCCTGCCGCACCGGCGCGCCCGCGGCCCCCGTCGCGGCTCCGGCGGCTCCGCCCGCGGCGCATGCGGCCGCCGCGCCCGCCCCGCCCCTCCTCGACGACTGGCGCGACGCCGTCCTCTACTTCGTCGTCCTCGACCGCTTCGCCGACGGCGACCCGTCGAACGACGCCGGGGCCGACCCGACGAAGAAGGGGTACTTCCACGGCGGCGACGCGAAGGGCCTGACGGCCCGGCTCGACGAGATCGCCTCGCTCGGAGTCAACGCGATCTGGATCACGCCGGTCGTGACGAACATCCCCGGGTTCGTCACGGGCGCCGGCTTCCCCGACTGGGGCTACCACGGCTACTGGGCCGACGACTTCCTTTCGCTCGACCCGCGCTTCGGCACCGAAAACGATTTCAGGGAGCTCGTCGCCGCCTGCCACGCGCGCGGGATCCGCCTCCTCCTCGACGTCGTCTACAACCACGCCGGCTACGACTCGAAGTACACGAAGGACCCGGCGACGAAGGGGTGGCTCCGGACGAACGAGAGGGGCGACTGCGGCCAGGACGACGTCACGTCGTGCGTCGCCGGCCTCCCCGACTTCAAGACCGAGGACCCCGAGGTCGCGAAGTACCTCCTCGACGCCCAGATCGGCTGGGCCAAGAGGCTCGGCGTCGACGGCTTCCGCCTCGACACCGTCAAGCACGTCGCGCACGACTTCTGGACCGAGCACCGGAAGCGGACGCGCGAGGAGGTCGGGAAGGGGTTCTTCCTCCTCGGCGAGGTCTGGGGAGGCGACCCTCAGGTCCTCGACCCGTGGTTCGAACGCGACGAGATGGACGCCGGCTTCGACTTCGCGTTCCAGGGGAACGCCCTCGCCTTCGTCGAGGGGCGCGGCCGGGCGCTCGCCTTCGACCGCTACCTGAAGTCGCGCGAGAAGGTGCGGAGCGGCTACCTCCTCGCCCACTTCCTCTCCTCGCACGACGTGCCGGGCGGGCTCTTCCAGCTCGGGGGAGACGTCGCCCTCTTCCGGCTCGCCGCCGTCCTCCAGATGACGACGGCCGGCATCCCGACGATCTACTACGGCGAGGAGGTCGCCCGCCCCGGCGGCGACTGGCCCGACAACCGGAGCGACATGCCCTGGGGCGAGAAGGGCGTGAAACCCGGCGCGGGCCTCCCGAGGAACGAGGCTCTGCGGGCGGACTACGTCAAGCTCGTTTCGATCCGCAAGGCCCGGCCCGCGCTCCGCCGCGGGACCCACCAGGGGCTCGTCACGCAGGGGGACGGCTACGTCTTCCTCCGGCGCGACGAGGCGGCGAAGGACGCCGTCGCCGTCGCCGTGAACCGCGGGTCCGAGCCCGCGACGGTCTCCTTCCCCGCTCCCGCGGAGTGGGGCGGCGCCGCGCCGAAGGACCTCTTCGGCGGCCTCGCCGTCACCGCCGCCGACGGCAGCGTCTCCCTCACCCTTCCGCCCCGGGGCGCCGCGATCGTCGCGCCCGGGAACTGAACGAGGAGGCTCCCGAATGGCCGAAGTCGTCTTCAAGGAGGTCGCCAAGAGGTACGGCGACGTCTCCGTGATCGAGGGGCTGAACCTCGAGATCCGCGACCAGGAGTTCATGGTCCTCGTCGGGCCCTCGGGCTGCGGCAAGTCGACCGCCCTCCGGATGATCGCGGGGCTCGAGGAGATCTCGGGCGGCGAGGTCTCGATCGGCGGCCGCGTCGTCAACGAGGTCGCCCCGAAGGACCGCGACATCGCGATGGTCTTCCAGAGCTACGCGCTCTACCCCCACATGACGATCCGCGAGAACCTCGAGTTCGGCCTGAAGATCCGCAAGCTCCCGCAGGCCGACGTCGACAAGCTCGTGAACGAGGCCGCCGAGATCCTCGGCATCGCGCACCTCCTCGACCGCAAGCCGAAGCAGCTCTCGGGCGGGCAGCGGCAGCGCGTCGCCGTCGGGCGGGCGATCACGAGGAAGCCCTCCGTCTTCCTCTTCGACGAGCCGCTCTCGAACCTCGACGCCAAGCTCCGCGTCCAGATGCGCGCGGAGATCAGCAAGCTCCAGAACCGGCTGAAGACGACGACCGTCTACGTGACCCACGACCAGGTGGAGGCCATGACGATGGGCCACCGGATCGCGATCATGAAGGACGGCAAGCTCCAGCAGGTCGGGACGCCCCTCGAGGTCTACGAGACCCCCGCGAACCTCTTCGTCGCCGCGTTCATCGGCACGCCGCCGATGAACTTCGTCAAGGCGACGGTCGCGGACGGCGGCGGCGCGCTGAAGGCCGGCACGTTCTCGCTCCCCGTCCCGGCCTCGCTCCGCCCCCTCGTCGCCGGGAAGGACGGCAAGGCCGTCGTCGTGGGGATCCGCCCCGAGAACGTCGTCGACCCCTCGAAGCCGACGCGCGGCGAGACGGCCCGCCTCGGCGCGACGGTCGAGGTCATCGAGCCGCTCGGGCACGAGGTCCTCGTCTACGCCCGTCTCGGCGGCGACGACCTCGTCGTCGCCAAGGTCGACCCGCACCGCGCCCCCGCGTACGACGCGAAGATCGAGCTCGTCGTCGAGCTCGACGCCCTCCACCTCTTCGACGCCGCGACGGAACGCCGCCTCGCGGCCTGAACACCGGAGGCACACGCATGAAGCTCTCCCGCCTCGCGCTCCCCGTCCTCTTCGCCGCCCTCGCCGCGCCGGCGCTCGCCCAGAAGGAGGTCGTCGTCTGGCACGCCTACCGGGCCGAGGAGAAGGAGGCCCTCGAGAAGGTCGTCGCGAGCTACAACGCGACGGTCGCCGCCAAGGGGATCAAGGTGACGACGCTCGCCGTCCCCTACGACGCCTTCGCCGACAAGATCACCGCCGCCGTCCCGCGGGGCAAGGGGCCGGACATCTTCATCTACGCCCAGGACCGCCTCGGCGGCTGGATCGAGGCCGGCAAGACGGTCGAGCCGATCGACTTCTTCCTCGACAAGGCGACGAAGGACCGCTTCATCCCGACGACGATGGAGGCGATGACCTACCGCGGCACCGTCTACGGCCTGCCGCTCAACTACAAGGTCATCACCCTCATCTACAACAGGAAGCTCCTGCCGACGCCGCCGAAGACCTCGAAGGAGCTCGTCGCGATGGCCAAGAAGCTGACCGACGCCAAGTCGGGCCGCTTCGGCCTCGCCTACTCCTACTCCGACTACTACTACCACGCGGCCCTGCAGAACGCCTTCGGCGGCCGCGTCTTCGACCCGGGCCCGAAGCCGGTCCTGAACGCCCCCGAGAACGTGAAGGCGCTCGAGCTCCTGATGCGCTGGTTCACGGTGGACGGCATCCTCCCGGCCGAGCCCTCCACGGCGCTCATCACGTCGCTCTTCAACGGCGGCAAGGCGGCGATGGTCTTCTCCGGCCCCTGGTTCCTCGGCGAGATCGCGAAGAACATCGACTACGGCCTCGCGCTCCTGCCGACGATCGACGAGGCGGGCGGCAAGCCGATGCGCCCCTGGATGACCGTCGAGGGGGTCTACGTGACCGCCCCCTCGCAGAACAAGGACGCCGCCTACGACTTCGCCAAGTACCTGACGGACACCCCGCAGGCGAAGGTGATGGCGGTCGAGGGGCGCCAGACGCCGGCGAACAAGGCCGTCTACTCCGACCCGGCCGTCTCGGGGGACAAGATCCTCTCGGCCTTCCGCAAGCAGGTCGAGGTCGCCGTCCCGATGCCGAACCTCCCCGAGATGACGATGGTCTGGTCGCCCGCGACGACCGCCATGAACACGATCGTCAAGAAGGCGGCGACTCCGAAGGCCGCGATGGACCAGGCCCAGAAGGCCGTCGAGCGCGACGTCGCGGCCCTGAGGAAGAAGTAACGTGAGCGGCCGGCCGGACGACGACGGGAAGGAGCCCTCGCACCGGCTCCGGCTCGGGGCCGGCCTCCTCGTCGCCACGCTCCTCGCCGTCGGCATCGGACACCGGCTCCTCACGGACTCCCTCGAGGGGACGGCCCGCTACCGTGAGGAGCGGCGGGCCGTCGCCGCCCTCCGCGCGCTGACCGACCTCGTCTCCCGCGCGTCCGCGGGCGACGCCGTCCGCGCCGTCGTGGCCGGGTACTCGAGGGAGCATCCCGAGGTCGCCGCGACGCGCGTCGTCCTCTTCGACGGGATCTCCCTCGAGGCCTCGACCGACCCGGCGGACACGGGGGCGGACGCCGCCCCCCGACGGCTGAAGCGCGAGGAGAAGGACCTCTACGACCGCGGCCAGAGGATCCGCGCCGCGATCGAGACGAACCGCCAGGAGGGGGACGCCCGCAAGGACGTCGTCGAGCGCGCGCGGCTCGACGACGGGAGCCTCTCCGTCGCCGCCCCGATCGAGAAGGAGGGCGAGGTCGTCGGCCTCGTCGAGATGCGACGGAAGGTCCCGGCGCCCGCCCCCGCCCCCTCGCTCCTCGTCGCGCTCTCGTACGTCGCGGCCCCGGTCGTCGTCTTCGCGCTCCTCTCTCTCGCGCTCGGCGAGCGGAGGCTCCCGCTCGGGCTCGCCGCGGCCCTCCTCCTCTCCGGAACGGTCTGGGGCTACGCCGCCCAGTCGTGGGCCAGGCTCGAGAGGGCCCGGAACGCCCTCGAGACGGACGTGGCGCTCGCCGTGAAGACGGACGCGGCCCAGGCCTCCGAGGCGATCGCCGCGAACGGCCTCCCGGCCGAGCCGGCGCTCGCCCCCGCCTCGTGGGACTCCGACCCGTTCCGCCGCCCCCTCGGCTTCTCCGACGGGGCGGGGAACGTCGACGCCGCCAAGGTCGACGCCGCGCTCGCCGGGGAGCGGGCCGGCCTCCGGAAGACCTTCCTCCTCGTCGGGGCGCTCGCCCTCGTCCTCCTCGGTTTCGTCGGGCTCGGCGGCCTCGCGGCCTTCCTCCGGACCCTGAGGACGCACCGGACGGCCTACGCCTACGTCCTGCCGGCGATGGTCGGGATGGTCCTGCTCGTCTTCTTCCCCTTCGTCTACGGCATCGTCCTCTCGTTCACGGACCAGACGATCTACAACTCCAACGCGCCCCTGACCGAGATCTGGGTCGGCTTCAAGAACTACGTCTCGATCCTGACGGACTTCAGGGTCGCCCGGACGGCCGCCGACGGCGCCCTCGTCTTCAACTACCAGAACTTCTACTGGACCCTCTGGATCACGATCGCCTGGACCGTCACGAACGTGACGTACGGAGTCGTCGTCGGGCTCGTCCTCGCGCTCGTCCTGAACACGAAGGGCCTCGCCCTGAAGCCGGCCTACAGGGTCCTCCTCATCCTCCCCTGGGCGATGCCGAACTACATCACGGCCCTCATCTGGCAGGGGATGTTCCACCAGCAGTTCGGCGTCGTGAACCAGGTCGTCCAGATGCTCGGGATGGAGCCGGTCTCGTGGTTCGAGACGCCGGCCACGTCGTTCTTCACGGCGTGGGCGACGAACGGGTGGCTCAGCTTCCCGTTCATGATGGTCATCTCCCTCGGCGCGCTCCAGTCGATCCCGGCCGACCTCTACGAGGCGGCGCGCGTCGACGGTGCGTCGCGCTGGCAGCAGTTCACCGCGATCACGCTCCCCTCGCTCAAGCCCGCGCTCGTCCCGGCGATCATCCTGTCGGTCGTCTGGACGTTCAACATGTTCAACATCATCTTCCTCGTCACCGCGGGCCAGCCCGCGGGGTCGACCGAGATCCTCATCACGCAGTCGTACAAGTTCGCGTTCGAGAAGTACCAGTACGGCTACGCCGCGGCCTACTCGACGGTCATCTTCGGGATCCTGCTGATCTACGGCGTCTTCCAGAACAAGATGACGAAGGCGACGGAGGCGATCTGATGAGCCTCTTCACCTCCCGCTCCCGCGCCGGCGCCGACGAGCCGCCGCACTTCCCGATGCACGTCCTCCTCGTCCTCGCCACGCTCTACGCGGTCTACCCCGTCCTCTGGGTCCTCTCGATCGCCTTCTCGGGCAAGCAGAACCTCGCCATCGCCGACGTGCCTCCCGACCCGACCTTCTGGGACCGGCTCCGCGCCGTGATCCCCTGGCCCGCCGAGGTCTCGCTCTCGAACTTCACGTCGGTCTTCTCCGACCAGCCGTTCGCGACCTGGATCCTCAACAGCGCGATCGTCTCCGTCGCGACGACGGTCGTCGGCGTCTTCCTCGCCTGCACCGCGGCCTACGCGTTCTCCCGCTTCCGCTTCCCGGGGCGCCAGACGGGGATGATGTCGTTCCTCGTCTCGCAGATGTTCCCCGGGACGCTGATGCTCATCCCCCTCTACATCATCCTCGTGAAGTGGTTGAACCTCGGGTCGACGCGGACGGGCCTCGTCCTCGCCTACTCGACGACGGCGATCCCCTTCTGCGTCTGGATGCTGAAGGGCTACTTCGACACGATCCCGCGCGACCTCGAGGAGGCCGCGCTCATCGACGGCGCCTCCTCCGCGACGATCTTCTGGCGGATCGTCCTGCCGCTCGCCAAGCCGGCCGTCGCCGTGACGGCGCTCTTCTCGTTCATGACGGGGTGGAACGAGTTCATCCTCGCGGCCACCCTCATCGACAAGGAGGCGATGTACACCGCCCCCGTCGGGCTCCGCTTCTTCGTCGGCGGCTTCTCCCAGCAGTGGGGCTTCTTCGCCGCCGGCGCCATCGTCGTCTCCATCCCCGTCGTCGCCCTCTTCCTCTTCCTGCAGAAGTACCTCGTCTCCGGCCTCACGGCCGGGAGCGTCAAGGGCTGATTCCAAAAAGAAAGGGAGGATCGACATGAAAACCTGGATCCGCATCCCCGTCCTCGTCCTCTTCACCGCCCTCGTGGCCGGCGCCGCGCTCGGCCAGGAGGTCTCCTTCAAGGACCCGACCGGCGACGACAAGGGGCCGGGCACCTACGTCTACCCGACGGACAAGGTCTACACGGCCGGCTCGTTCGACCTGACCGAGTTCAAGATGAAGGTGTCGGGAGGGAAGGCCGAGTTCTCCGTCTCCGTGAACGCGAAGCTCGAGGACCCGTGGGGCATGGGCGGCGGCTTCGCGACGCAGATGGTCTTCATCTTCATCGACACCGACGGCAAGGAAGGGAGCGGCTTCACGAAGGGCCTCCCCGGCCTGAACGTCGCGTTCGCCCCGGCCGACGCGTGGGACAAGTGCGTCATCCTCTCGCCGCAGCCGCAGAACCGCGTGGCGAGCGAGGTCGAGAGCAAGGCCGCCTGGGCCAAGGCCGCCGTCCTCGTTCCGATCCGGACGAAGGGGATGGGCCGGACGATCACCGGCGCCGTCGACCTGAAGGACCTCGGCGCGGGCGACCCGGCGAAGTGGGGCTTCCAGGTCCTGATGCAGTCGAACGAGGGCTTCCCCGACAAGGCCGACCTCCTCACCCGCAAGGTGAACGAGTACGAGGGCCAGCACCGCTTCGGCGGCGGCAACGACGGCGACTGCGACCCGCACGTCATGGACCTCCTCGCCGGCAAGGGGACGGGCGACAAGAGCGAGATCGAGGAGCAGTACAAGATGCTCGCCTACGAGTGCAACCCCGACGGGTCGTCGAAGAAGATGGCGACCCTGACCATGGTCCGCAAGTAGGCGTGCGGACGACCCGAATCCGTTTCACTTCAGGGAGGAAAACATGCGCCTGACGAAGACTCTCGGGATCGCGCTGCTGCTCGCGGCCGTCGCCGTCTCCGGCACGGTCCTCGCGCAGCAGGGCCCAACCTTCACGCTCGGCGGCACGACCTACACGAAGTGGCTCTGGGGGAACAACCGCTACCAGGGCGCCCTCTACAGCTTCAAGGACGCCCCCGGCGAGGGCTACGGCGACAACGGGCAGGGGACGGAGATCGAGCTCCTCCTCAAGGCCAAGCCCTCGAAGTACGTCGAGGTCCAGGCCCGCCTGCACAGCCGCTTCTACCAGAACTTCTGGACGAACATGGGCGGCTGGGGGAACCCCTCGAACGGCGAGGACTGCTCCGGCTCGGGCACCTCGGTCGGCTGCGGCGAGTTCGACCCGCGGTCGAACCAGTACGTGAAGCTCCGCGGCGTGGCCGTCACCCTCACGCCCGGCTACACGTGGCTCGACTCCGCCACGATCGGCTCGAGCGACTGGGGCATGTTCGACCCGTACGTCGTCGGCCGCATCCGCTACATCGACCGCGACAACATCGCCGGCCTCCTCTTCCAGGGCTCGGCGATGAGCAAGAAGCTGACGTGGGACGCCGCGCGCATCTCGCTGCCGCGGCTCTGGGCCGGCCCCGAGTACAAGACGGGCAACTTCCACGCGGCGGACGGCGCCTACGTCGGGCAGTTCAAGTACGCCCCGAGCTCCACGTGGGACGTCGGCGGCCTCGTCCAGTGGACGAACGACATCGAGGTCGACCCGCAGGACATCAACTGGGACAACGGCAAGGACACGAAGGTCCGCTTCCGCAACACCGTCTACGGCGCCAAGCTCGGCGTCCACCCGGGCGCCACGGTCGACGCGAAGGCCGCCTTCTACTGGTCCACCTACGACTCCTCGACCCAGTTCGCCCCGGGCAGCTTCGGCATGAACGGCTACTCGCCGGTCCCGGCGGGCCAGCACAGCGACTGGAGCGGCAAGCTCAACCTCGACCTCGCCGACCTCGGCGGCTCCGGCTTCGGGCTCAGCGTCGAGGCGTTCCACATCGGCGCCGAGTACGTCTCGATCATGGCCGCGCGCCGCGAGTCGGACGTCCTCCTCACCGAGGGCCACGACGCCACCTGGGCGCTCCCCGGGCCTGCGAACGCCACCTACGGCATCTGGGGCGGCAACCCGACCGTCATCGGCTACGGCGGCTGGGAGGGCCCGGCGCAGCAGGTCGCGACGATCAACGTCGACAACCAGTTCACCGACTTCAACGAGCCGATGGCCGAGACGGCGATCGGCTGGGAGGGCGTCACCCTCGTCCCGACCTTCCAGAAGGGGGCGCTCGAGCTCGCGGCCGAGCTCACCTACCTGACCTACGACACGAACTGGCAGGCCTGGGGCGACCCGAGCCGGTCGATCACGAACTCCCTCTACCCGGCCATGGACATGCAGGTCGGCATGGGGAGCTACCGGTCGGCCTACGCCCCGTTCCAGGACAAGAAGACGGTCATCGGCCTCGTCAAGGGCAAGTACGTCCTGGAGATCGGCAAGGGCGTCGACGTCTTCGGGAAGATCAAGCTCATCGACGAGACGGACAAGCGCATGAACGACGCGAAGTACCTCCCGTACAAGGCGGGCGACTGCGCGACCTCCGGAGCCCTCGGCTGCAAGAACGAGAAGAACTTCTACTCCGCCGGCAACTCGACCGGCGACTGGTACACGAACCCCGGGCTCGTCACGGGCGCGAACGGCCAGCAGGGCTACCAGTGGAAGCCGTTCGACGACCTCTCGGACGACGACCGCGACCTCTCCTACTACATGTTCCAGCTCGGCGCGGGCTACCAGTGGACGCGCGACCTCTACGGCTCGCTCGAGTACAACTACTACAACGCCGACCTGAAGGACGGCAACACCGCTTTCCAGGCCTACAACATGATGGAGATGGCCTCGGGCAAGCACGTCAAGAACCAGCTCATCGCCAAGTTCCGCTACACGCTCGGAGGCCTCTCCGAGTGCGGCCTCGTCTACGAGTACAACTTCGGGACCTTCACCCCCGACTACGGCACCGGCTTCGTCGCGACGACGGCGAGCCAGGACACGGCGAACAACGTCCACGTCCCGGTCGGCTCGCTCGGCTTCTTCAACCGCTACGGCGGCTGGAACACCCTCGAGAAGCGCGACTTCGACCAGCAGCGCCTCAAGGCCTACCTCAAGATCCTCTTCTAGCCGGCCCGGAAGGGCGTCCCGGGGGCCCGGCGGCAGGCGCCGCCGGGCCCCTTTTCCTTTCTCATCCGGGGCCCGGCTGCGGCAAGATCCCCCCATGGCCAGAAAGCTCGCGTTCCGCCGGCGGCGCTCGCTCCTCGCGGGCGCCGCGCTCGCCGCCGTCCTCGCCGGCGCCGCCTCCTCCGCCCTCGCCGCAGAGGAGAAGCTCTTCGTCCTGAAGGACCCGGAGAGGGACGACCACGGGGCCGGCAGCATCACCTACCCCCTCCGCTCGATGAACGACCTCGTCCCCGGGAGCCTCGACATCCTCTCGTTCTCGGCGTGGAACGTCCCGGACGGGACGTGGTTCGAGGTCGTCTTCGCCCGCGCGCCGCAGAAGACGGAGCGGCGGCCGATCGACGAGGGCGGGACGCTGCTGACCGACGTCGCGAAGCTCGGCTTCTACACGTTCAACGTCGACGTCTACATCGACATGGACGGCAAGCCCGGCTCCGGCAACACGAGGATGCTCCCCGGGCGCAACGTCGAGGTCGACCCGGCGAGCGCCTGGGAGAAGGCCGTCGTCCTGACGCCGCTCCCGGAGCAGGCGGGGACGCTCCTCCGCCGCACCTACGCGGAGGTGGAGCGGAACGAGGCGCGCGAGACGAAGAGCGAGACGGGGAAGCTGACCTCCGAGCAGAAGGCCGAGATCAAGAGCGAGGTCTCGCGGCAGGTCGCCGAGTCGGTCTTCTTCCCCGACGTCGTCGAGATCCGGGGCCGCGCCGTCCGCTTCTTCGTCCCGCTCTCGTTCCTCGGCGGGCCGGCGAAGGCCGACTGGGGCTGGGTCGTCGCGAGCTCGGGCGCGGACGTGACGGGCCGGTACGACCTCGTCAAGCTCGCCGGCCTCAAGCCCGACGCACCGATGGACCCGCTCTTCATCATGAGGACGGCGCCCGGGCGGACGGACCGGACGTTCGGCGGGGCCGACGACGACGACCCGACGCCGCCCGCCCTCATCGACGTGATCGTCCCCCCCGGCGCCTCGCAGGAGAAGCTCCTCTCCGACTCGAACCTGAAGGCCCGCACGCTCCCGAAGCTGCCGGCCGTCGTCCCGGCGAAGGTCCCCGCCGCGAAGTAGACCGGGCGCGGGCGGGCCGCTCCGCGGCCCGCCCGCCGCGCCCTCTCCGTCAGGCCCGGGCGAGGCGGCTCCGCCGCCGGCCGTAGAGGAAGTAGACGAAGAGCCCGGCGACGAGCCAGAGGACGAACCTCTCCCACGTCAGCGCCGGGAGCTTCGCCATGAGCGCGACGCACATCGCGATCCCGAGGACGGGGACGACCGGGACGAACGGCACCCGGAACTTCCGCGGCCTGTCGGGCTCCTTCGCCCGGAGGACGAGGATCCCGATGCAGACGAGGGCGAAGGCGAAGAGCGTCCCGATGTTCGTGAGCTGGACGATCTCGTCGATGTTCGCGATGGCCGAGAAGAAGGCGACGAAGACGCCCGTCAGGATCGTCGTGACGTGCGGCGTCCGGTACCTCGGGTGGATCTTCCCGAACCAGGGGCCGAGGAGGCCGTCGCGCGACATCGCCATCAGGATGCGCGGCTGGCCGAGCTGGAAGACGAGGAGGACCGCCGTCATCGAGAAGACGGCGCCCGCGGCGAGGATCCCCGCGGCCCAGTCCTGCTTGACGAAGGCGAGCGCCGCGGCGAGCGGGTCGGCGACGCCCGCGAGCCTGTTGTACGGGATGATCCCCGAGAGGACGAGCGCCGCGGCGACGTAGAGGACCGTGCAGACGAGGAGCGAGCCGAGGATGCCTCGCGGCATGTCCCTCCCCGGGTCCTTGCACTCCTCGGCCGCCGTCGAGATCGCGTCGAAGCCGATGTAGGCGAAGAAGATGAGCGAGGCGCCCGTCCAGACTCCCGCGAAGCCCCCCGGGAAGAACGGGTGCCAGTTCGCCGGCTTGACGTAGAAGGCGCCGACGGCGACGAAGAAGACGAGCGTCGCGACCTTCAGGACGACGATGACGTCGTTGACGCGGGCCGACTCCTTCACGCCCCGCACGAGGAGGACCGTGATCGCGCCCGTGATGAGCGCCGCGAGGAGGTTGAAGACGACGGGGACGCCGAAGAGCTCCGGGTGGTGGAGGTGCGCCTGGTACGCGACGGCCTGCTCGGGAGAGAGCCCCGCGAGGCCCCCTTCCGCCGCCGCCTTCGCGGCGAGGAGCGTGGAGCGGTAGTCCGTGGCGAGGAAGGCGGGGAACTCGACGCCGAAGCCGAGGAGGAGCTGCCGGAAGTAGGCCGCCCAGGAGATCGCCACGGCGATGTTCCCGACGGCGTACTCGAGGATCAGGTCCCACCCGATGATCCAGGCGACGATCTCGCCGAGCGTGGCGTAGCTGTAGGTGTAGGCCGAGCCGGCCACCGGGACGAGGCTCGCGAACTCCGCGTAGCAGAGGCCGCAGAAGCCGCAGGCGAGGGCCGTCAGGATGATCGAGACGACGACGCCGGGCCCGGCCGGGGGGAGCGTCGTCCCTCCCGAGGTCGCCGTCCCGAGCGTGGCGAAGATGCCGGCGCCGATGATGGCGCCGATCCCGAGGGCGACGAGGTCGACGGCCGTCAGCTCGCGCTTCAGCCCGTGCCCCTCGTCGCTCCCCTCGGCGACGAGCGTGTCGATCGGCTTGGTCCGGAAGAGGCTCATGTCGGCTCCTCGGTCTCTCGTTCGCGAAGGGTCAGGGGGCGAGGCGGGGGAGGATCTCCTGGAGCGTCCGGATCGTCTCGTAGCCGTCCCCGGCGATCCCGGTCCGGTCGAGGAGGAGCGCCGGAAGGCCGGCGGCGCGGGCCCCCTCGTAGTCCTCGGAGGGCGAGTCGCCGACGTGGAGCGCCTCGTGCGCGGCGACGCCGGCCGCCTCGAGCGCCGTGTCGAAGATCCGCCGCGCGGGCTTGGAGGCGCCGACGAGGGCCGAGACGACGACGGCGTCGAAGCGCCGCGTCAGGTCGAGGCGGTCGAGGAGCGCGGGGAGGCTCGAGTCCCAGTTGCTGACGACGAGGAGCTTCAGCCCTCGCCGGCGGAGGCCGTCGAGCACCTCGAGGACCTCCGGGTAGAGGCTCCAGCTCTCGGGGCGGGCGAAGTGGGCGACGAGCTCGTCGAGGAGCCCCTCCGGGAGCTCGCCTCCGCCGACCCGGGAGAGGACGTCCTGGACGAACCGGCGCCAGAAGCCCCGCTCGCCGTCGGCCGCGCCCCAGCGGACCTCTCCCCGCCTCTGGCGCTCGGCGACGTGGCCCCAGGTGGCGTGGAGGGCCTTCCGAACGTCGGCGTCCGCGACGTCGAAGCCCCAGCGGCGGAACGCGGCGCCGTAGGCCTCCTCGACCGGCGGGTCGGCGGAGAGGAGCGTGTTGCCCGCGTCGAGGAAGACGGCCTTCGTCTTCTTCAGGGCATCACCTGCCCGCCGTCGATGACGATCGACTGCCCGGTCACGTTGCGGGCGTCCTCGCCCGCGAGCCAGGCGACGAGGCCGGCGACCTCGTCCGGGACGAGGACCTCCCCGAGCGGCGCCATCCTCGCCGCGGCGCGGAAGGCCTGCTCCTCGTCCATCCCCATCGCCTTGCCGTAGTTGCGGATGCCGTAGCGCCCCATCTCCGTGTCGACCCACCCGGGGCAGACCGCGTTGACGGTGATCTTCCGCGGGGCGAGCTCGAGGGCGAGGGCGCGCGTCATGCCGATGACGGCGTGCTTGGCGCCGCAGTAGGCCGCCTGCGTCGGGACGCCGAAACGGCCCGAGACGGAGGAGACGTTGACGATGCGCGCCCCGTCGGAGAGGAACGGGAGCGCGGCCCGGAGGACCCTCCAGGTGCCGGTGACGTTGACGTCGAAGATCCGCGCGAAGGCGAGGTCGGAGCGCTCGTCGCCGTGGAGCGGGGTCTGGCCGGCGAGGCCGGCGTTGTTGACGACGAGGTCGATGCGCCGCTCGGGGCGCGCCGCGCGCTCGACCCCGGTCGCGACGGAGGCGGCGTCGGAGACGTCGAGGACGACCGGCACCGCCGATCCGCCCGCGGCGGCGATCTCGGCGACGAGGGCCGCCCCGTCCTCTTCCTTCCGGACGCCGCAGGCGACGACGGCCCCCTCGGCGGCGAGACGGAGGCAGACGGCCCTCCCGATCCCGCGCGAGGCCCCCGTGACGAGGGCTTTCTTTCCGTCGAGGCGACCCGGCTTCTGCGTCATGGAACCTCCCGTGAGGGGGGCATTCTATGCGGCGGCCGACGGTAAGATCCGCCCCCGATGCAGGTCCAGGTCCTCCTTTTCGCCTCTCTCAGGGACGAGCTCGGGCCGCTCGCGACCGTGACCGTCCCCGACTCCGGCCCGGAGGGGACGACGGTCGGCGCGGTCCGCTCGGCGTTCCTCTCGGCCTGCCCCTCCGCCGCCCGCCTCGGCCGCCGGATCCTCGTCGCCGTGAACGAGCGCCACGCCGCCGACTCCGACCCGGTCCGCCCGGGCGACGTCGTCGCCTTCCTGCCGCCCCTGGCCGGAGGCTGACGATGCCCCGCGTCACCCGCGACCCGCTCGACCCTTCCGCCCTGCTCGCCAAGGCCCGGCGCGACGGAGACGGCGGGCTGACGGTCTTCGTCGGGGTCGTTCGGGACAACGCCGACGGCCGGGCCGTGACGGAGATGGAGTACGAGGCCTACGAGCCGATGGCCGAGAAGGAGATGGAGCGGATCGAGGAGGACCTCGCC
>JBDIBE010000019.1:0-18562 GCA_039812785.1 Thermoanaerobaculia bacterium
CGGGGGCCGCTCCGCGACCCCTCGGGCGACTACCCGCAGAGCCGCGCCCTCTCCGACGCCATCCTCCTCCCGCCTCTCGCGCCGGGGACGCGCGCGACGGCGGCCGTCCTCCTCGCGCTCCTTCTCGCTGCGGCCGCGGCCTTCCTCCTCTCGCGGACGCCGCTCGGCCTCGAGCTCCGCGCCGTGGGAGAGGCCCCGCGCGCCGCGCGGGCGGCCGGCCTCCCCGACGTCGCCCTCCGCACGGGCGCCTTCCTCGCCTCGGGCGCCCTCGCGGGCCTCGCCGGGGGGCTCGAGGTCCTCGCGCTCACGGGGCGGCTCTACGATCCGTTCTCGGCCGGCGTCGGTTACACCGGGATCGCGGCGGCGCTCCTCGGCGGGATGTCGCCTCTCGGAGGCGCGGCCGCGGGCGCGCTCTTCGCGGCGCTGGGCGCCGGCTCGAGCGCCCTCCAGCGGGACGCGGGCGTCCCCTCGGCCCTCGCCTCGATCGTTCCCGCGCTCGCCGTCCTCGGCCTCCTCCTCGCGCGCGCCCGGAAGGAGGGCGGGGCGTGAGCGGCTTCGTCGAGATCGCGCTCCTCCTCTCCGCGCCGCTCCTCCTCGCCGCGACGGGCGAGCTCCTCCTCGAGCGCTCCGGGTCGATCCAGATCGGGCTCGAGGGGACGATGCTCGCCGGCGCGTACGTCGCGTTCGCAGCGGGACGGGCCGGCCTCTCTGCCGACGCGGGCCTTCTCGCGGCGGCCCTCTGCGGCCTCGCCGCCGGGCTCCTCTTCGCCTTCTTCGCGGTCGTCCGACGCGCCGACCCGATCCTCGTCGGCACCGTCTGGAACCTTCTCGCCCTCGGCGCGACGGCCTTCGCCTACCGGCTCTCCGCCGGCGAGACCGGCTCCGTCCTCGAGGTCGCGACGCTCCCGCGCGGCCCCCTCGGGCTCCCGAACGCCGTCGTCGCGAGCTTCCTCGCCCCCGTCGTCCTCCATCTCGGCCTCGCCCGGACGCGCCCGGGGCTCCGCCTCGCCGCCGCCGGAGAGAACCCCGAGGCCCTCCGCGCCCTCGGCGTCTCCGTCGCGGCCGTCCGGAGCGGCGCCTCGGCCCTCTCCGGCGTCCTCGGGGCCCTCGGCGGGGCGCTCCTCGTCCTGACCGTCTCGCCGACGTTCGTCGAGGGGGTGACGGCGGGGCGCGGCTTCCTCGCGCTCGCGCTCGTCGTCTTCGCCCGGTGGAAGCCGCTCGGCCTCCTCCCGTCGGCGCTCCTCCTCGGCGGCGTCACGGCGCTCCAGTACCGGCTCCAGGCGGGAGGCCTCGGACTTCCCTACGCCTTCTTCCTCGCCCTGCCGGGGCTCGTCTCGCTCGCGGCGCTCGCCCTCGCGTCGAGCCGCGGCGGCGCGCCGAAGGCCCTCGGGAGCCCCGCGCCGTGACGGCCACCCGCCGGCCGCCGTACGCCGTCCTCGCGGGCTACTACGACGAGGTCTACGGACTCTGGCGCGCGCTCCTCTCGCCGGCCCGCGACGAGATCCTCCGCGCGCACCGGGTCGCGTCCGGCGACGTCCTCGACGTCGGCTGCGGGAGCGGCTGGCAGAGCCTCGAGCTCGCGCGCCGCGGGAGCCGCGTCGTCGCCGTCGAGCCCGCGCCGTCCTTCCTCCCCCCGCTGCGCGCCGCCGCGCGCCGCGAGGGCCTTCCGGTCGACGCGAGGCGCGGCCACGCGCTCGCGCTCCCGCTTCGCGAGGGCGAGACGTTCGACCTCGCCCTCGCGACCTTCGACGTCCTCAACCACCTCGACCGCCACGAAGACCTCGGGCCCGCCCTGGCCGCCGTCGCGAGGGCCCTCCGCGCCGGCGGGCATCTCCTCTTCGACCTGAACACGCCGGAGACGGTCTCCGCTTTCCCCGACCATCACCGCGTCACGCCGCTTCGCGGCGGCGGCCTGTCGGCCGAGCGCGGGGCCTACGACCCGGCGACCGGCGTCGGCACGGTGACGCGCGACTGGTTCCTCCCGCGCCCCGGGACGCCCGGGAGCTTTCGCCGCCTCCGCGAGCTCTACAGGGAGATCGCATGGGAAAGGGCGGCCGTCGAGGCCGCCCTGAAGGACGCGGGGTTCACCGCGAGGCTCTTCGCCGACGCCTCCGGCTGGCTCTCGTTCCAGCCGGAGGGGACGCGCTGGGTCGTCCTCGCCCGGAAGAGAAGGCGCCCCTAGGGCTCGTCGGGCAGGTCGCCGGGAGGCGGCCCGCCCGCCTCGGGCGCGGCGCCCGGCCTCCCGGCCTGCGGTCCGCCCCCGAGCATCCGTCCGGCGCGGAAGCGCTTGCGCATCTCCGTCTCTCGCTCGGCCCGCCACTGGTCGCGCCGGTCGAGGATCTGCTTCCACTGCGCCTCGGTCAGGACGCCCCGCATCTCGACGACCATCATCGTCCGCGCCTTGCCGAGCCGGCCCCGGGCCTGCTCGAGCGACTCCGAGGCCGCCGCGACCTTTTTCGGGTCGACCTCGCGCGCCGAGAGGAGCTCCTCGAGATCGATCGTCCGCCGGTCCACGTCGGCCTTCAGGTCGACGAAGGCGCGCCGGTTCTTCGCGAAGACCTCGTCCAGCCGCTGCTGCTGCTCCGCGGTGATCTGGAGCGCCTCGACGACCTTCGGCCGCTTCCACCACTTCCCGGCGGGCATCTCGACCATCTGGGCGTTCGACGGGAGGGCGAGGAGGAGGGCCGCCGGCAGGGCGGCGAGGAGCAGGGTCTTTCTCATCTCATCGGCTCCGGGAGGAGCGCCTCGAGAGGCGCGTCGTTCGAGAGCGTCGTGTCGACCGACCGGAGGAGCTCGTCGTCGGCGCGGTCGGCGGCGGGCAGCTCGGAGGCGTCGGCCGCGACGGCCGCCGCGACGGTCGTGCCGGCGCCGGCGGGCTTCGGGTCGCCGCCGTGGCGGAGGACGGTCAGCCCCGCGACGAGCGCGAGGGCCGCGGCGAGGCTGCCGACGGCGAGCGCCGGGCGGTGGAGGATCGACCGGGTGAAGCGCGCCGGGAAGGGCGTCCCCTTCTCGTCCGCGTCGCGCGCGGCGAGCTCGGAAATCCGACCCATCACGGAGCGCCGCTGGGCGGACCAGGACTCTTCGGGGATCGACTCGACGACGCCGGTCACGACGCCCCGGTCGAGGAGGAAGCCCTCACGGAGGCGGGCGACCCTCTGCTGGCACTCGGGGCAGACGGCCTGGTGGATCGGGATCGGCGCCGGGCCCTCCTCGACGGGGAACACCCGGTTCACGATCTCGTCGTCGGTGAGGTGCCGGCCGCTCATCGCAGGTCCTCCAGCTTCTGGCGCAGCTTGCGCGCCGCCCGGAACAGGTGCGACTTGACCGTCCCGTCGTCGAGGCCGGTCGCCGCCCCGATCTCGGCGATCGACCGCTCCTCGTAGTGCTTCATGACGAAGACCGCCTTCTGGCGGGGCGAGAGGGCCTCGAGCGCCTCGTTGATCCGGCGGCGGATCTGCCGCGAGACGGCGTCGCGCTCGGGCGAGGTCCCGTCGGTCGGCTCCACGGACCGCGGGAGCTCCGGTCCGTCGACCTCCTCGGCCGCGGCGAGGTCGGCGAAGGCGACGACCGGCTTTCGCCGGCGCGCGGCGTCGCGGACGGCGTTGAGCGCGATCCGGTTCAGCCAGGTCTCGAAGGAGGCCTCTCCCTTGAAGTCCGGGACGGCCCGCCAGGCCTTCACGAAGACGTCCTGCGTCAGGGCGTCGGCCTCGCCGGCGTTGCGGACGAGGGTGTAGACGAGGCGGAAGACGCGGCGCTGGTAGGTCCTCACGAAGTACTCGAAGGACTCCGGCTCCCCGGAACGGACCCGCTCCAGGATCTCGCGCTCACGCTCGCGGATGCCGGGCTCCGCTTCCCGGGACCCTTCGCCCGGTAGGTCGTTGGCCAAGCTCGTCCTCCTCTCCCGAGGGGTTGCCTCGAACTTCGCGACCCGGGCGACGCCGGCGGGGCTCCTCATGCCGGAACGGACGCCGTGGGCGGGTCGAAGGTTTACCCGCCCCGAGAATAGCCCTGCCGCTTCCAGGGTCGAGCGACGCGCTTGAACCAGTTCCACCCGACGATCCTCCTGCGGAGGAGCGTCAGGAGCACGGGCACCATCGGAGGGACCGATCCCGGCGCGAAGTAGGACTCGAGGAGCCGGAGCCGGTCCTCCGCGCGGTTCAGGCCGGCGCGCGAGAGGTCCCGGAGGCGGCTGAAGATGCCGAGGGGCCCCTTCCGGATCCGCGCCCGGTCGAGGTCGACGAGCCAGAGGCGCGGCCCGGGGCCTCCGTCCGTCACGAGCACGTTGCCGTCGGAGAAGTCGCGGAAGAACACCCCGGCGTCGTGGAGCCTCCGCGCCAGCGTCCCGAGCGCGCCGACGACTTCCTCGAACGTCGCGGGCACCGCCGGAGCCGGTCGCGAAGGGTCGTCTCGCCGCAGGAAGAACGCCCGGACCTGCTCGGCCCCCTCCAGCTTGCGGACGACGAGGACGCTCTCCCCGGGCGTCACCTCGACGGCGAGCGGCTCGGGCGTGTCGATGCCATGGGCGAGGAGGTGGCGCGCGATCCGCTCCGAGCGCTCGGCCCGCGTCTTCCCTTCGGGCTGGCGGAAGTCCCGCTTCACCCTCTTCACGACGACCGGGACCCGCTCGCCGCCGCGCACGAGGACGGCGTCGTGGACTTCGTGCCGGGCCGGGTAGCGCTGCGCGCCGGGAACGGCCTCGAGCGTCGCCGCCGGGCCGCTCAGCGGCACCCCGGGCTCCCGGGCTCGATTGGGAGGGCGCGGAGGGTCACGGCGGAGAGGATACGACGCGCCCCGCCCCGTTCGGGCCCCGCGCGACGTATGCTCCGCTCGCCCATGGAACGGACTCACCTCCACACCTTCCAGCTCGTCGTCGAGGGGCTCGCCGCGCCGCAGGAGTTCCTGATGCCCTTCGAGAACGACGACGTCATCCAGGCCACGGACGCCTGCGCGCGCTACATCGCGCGCCAGGAGGACAACTTCCTTCCGCTCGGGGCCGACCAGGCCGTCCGCGCGAACCGGATCCTCCTCGTGAAGCACCTCTCCGTCGCCCCGTTCGAGGAGTGATCCGGTACACTCCGCCTTCCCGTCGCCGAGGCGACGGCGTCCCGAATCGGGCCCGTAGCTCAGGTGGATAGAGCAACGGTTTCCTAAACCGTGTGTCGCGTGTTCGAGTCACGCCGGGCCCACCACCACTTCCCCGGACGCGCCAGCCCCGGCGCGTAGACTTCCCGACAGCCTCGATGAACGCCGCACGCCCTCATCTCGCCGTCTTTCGCCTCGTCGAGGTCGCCGAGGTGGAGACGCTCATCGACGCGGAGCCGGCCGACCTGCGGATCGAAGTCTTCGAGGACACGGCGAACCCGGGCCAGTTCCGGTGCCGGACGTGGCGGATCGCTCTCTACGGCCTCCACCCGCCCGGCCTCCCCGACGACGACGAGGGGCTCGAGACGTCGTGGGAGACGATCCTCGTGCCCTGGGCCGTGCCGGGCGGCTTCGTGACGGACGAGCCGTTCTTCGCCGCCTCGCGCGAGGCCGCTCTCGAGGCGGTGCTCGACGACCTCCGGGTCTACCTCGCCGTCACGAGGCACGCCGAGGACGACGCGGGCGGTCCGCCCGGGGCCCCCCCGGCCGCGTCGGCCTGATCAGCCGGCCTCGTCATCGTTCCGCACGAGACGGAGGCCGTGCTTCGGCGTCGCCGGCCCGCGCGGGGAGGCCGGGACGGGCCGGAGGATCCTCCGCCCTCCCGTCGGCTCCCCGAACTGGTTCGTCCCCGTCTCGTCCTTGATCGCCTGGACCGGCCGCCCGCGCAGCTCGGACCAGAACCACTCCCCCTTCTTCGGCGGGCGCTCCTCCCCCGTCCACTCGAACCCCACCGGCGGCGGTCCGTAGTCCTCGGCCTTCTGCGCGAGGCGGAGGTGGAAGACGAACGGCCCCTCCGGCTCGAGGGTCCCGAAGACGAGGAGCTCTTCGCCCCGGCGGCAGACGGTCGCCTCCACCCTCTCGAATCCCTCGGGGATCTCCGGTCCGCCGTCCTGGTGCTCCGTCATGCGCGCTCCTCGCGCCGATGATCGCTCGAATCGACGCCGCGCGCTGCAGCCCGAGGCGGCGCGCGGCGTCGTCCGGCCCGTCCTTCAGGAAGGAGCGAAGGAGCGCGTGGCGGAACCGGCAGAGGGCGACGCGACGCCTCCCGGACGCGGGCGAGCGCCAGGGGGCAACGAGGCAGCGCTGCCGAACGGGCGCGGTCGAGACGGCCTCGAGGACCCGCTCGAACGGCTCCCCGAGATCGGCCGCCAGCTTCTCGAGGCAGAACTCCTCCCCTTCGAGCGCCGCGGCCGTGAGGACGCGCCGCGCGAAGGAGTCGAGCGCGTCGACCTCCTCGCGCAACAGCCACGCGGCCCTCTCCGGGATCTCCTCCCAGTGAGGCGGCCCAGAGACGCCCCAGCGTCCTCCCGGACCGGGAGCGAGGGCGCCCCTGGAGCTGAGGCCGCGGAGGATCTCGACGGCGAAGAGCGGCAGCCCCTCGGAGCGCGCGAAGAGCGCGCTCCGGAACTCCTCCCCGAGGGCGTTCGGGACGGCGTCCACGAGCGCGTCGACGAAGGCGCGGTCCGGGCCCTCTGCGAGGCGGACGAACCCCGCGCCCTGCACGGTCCGGGCGACCTCCTCGACCGACGGCTCCTCCCGGCCCCGCCCCGGGGCCCCGAGGGCCTCCTCCGGGCGGTAGGCGGCGAGGACGAGGAGCCGGCTCCGCGGGAGCGAGCGCCCGAGACGAGCGAGGAGCGCGAGCGAGGCGCGATCCGCCCGGTGCAGGTCGTCGAGGAGGAGGAGGAGCGGCCGTCGGCCGGAGTAGCCGAGGAGGATCGACTCGAGCTGCGCGACGAGGATCGCCGGATTGGGGGGGGCCGGACCCGCGCCGGCCGGCGAGAAGATCCCGGCGGCGAGCGACGGGTCCTCCTCCGCGAGGGCGTCCGAGAGGTCGTGCGCCCACTCTTCGGCCGCGCGGGCCGACGCCTCTCCCGGGCTGTCCGGCCGCCACCCGCGAAGGGGCCTGCCCGAAAGGCCGCCGAGCGCCTCGCGGAACGGGAGGCAGGGCTCCAGCGGGATCACGGGGAGCGGGCAGCGCCCGCCGCAGACGGCCACCTCGGGAGAGCCCGCAAGGACCCTCGCGGCGAAGGCGGCGACGAGCGCGGTCTTGCCCGCGCCCGCCTCGCCCGTGACGAAGACCGCGCCCCCGCGCCCGGACCGGGCATCCCGGAGCGCACCCTCCAGCAGAGCGAGCTCCCGTTCCCGGCCGGCGAAGACCGCGTTCGCGCCGACGGGCCAGGGCGTCGTCGGGCGCGGAGCGCGCCGGCGCTCCGGCGGGGGCTGCGATGCGACCGGGGCCGGCCCGAGGAGAAGCCGGTAGCCGCGCTTCGGGATCGTCTCGAGGAACCTCGGAGTGGCGGGATCGTCGCCGAGCCCGTGCCGCGCCTCGGCTATGGCGCTGCTGAGCGCCGATTCGGCGACGAAGCGCGTCGCCCAGACGGCGTCCAGGAGCTCCTCTTTCGTGACCACCTCGCCGCTGCGGCTCGCGAGGTAGACGATCAGGTCCATCACCCGCGGCCGCACGTGGACGCAGCCGGCCTGCCCCCTCAGGCGGTCTTCGCCGGGATCGACCCACCACTCGCCCAGGCGGAATCCCCGCCGCAGGAGGTCGGGGCGGGCGGGCGCTCCGTCGTGGAGCATTCATCGAGAGGAGTGGGCTCTCGCGGCGCTCCCGTCCACGGGCAGAACATGGGAAAGAGCGGGGAATTCCGCCCCGCCCCCCCGGAGGGATTCCCCCGGGAGGGCGGGACGGGCCCGGTTCCCGCCGAACCCGTCGGGAACTAGCGGGCAGGCTCCCCGAACGCCCGCTGGGCTCGGAAGGACCCGGACAGGCGGGACACGCCGAGATCGGTTCCGGGGAGGACCGGCATCAGGAAGATCGGCAGCGGGAGCGGGTCGCCCTCGAGCGTATAGAACTGGATCGACGACTCGCCCTCCCACGCGACCACCTCCGGCGCCGCCGCCTCGCCGCCGGCGCCGGCCGGCGCGGGCGCGTAGACGGCTTTCGCCTCGCGGATCGACCACGCGACGCCGAGCGCGTTCCCGAGGCAGTCGTAGAGGAGACGGTAGGAGGAGACCTTCACCACGTCGTCCGAGAACGACCAGTGGCCGATGCCCGCGCTCGCGGAGAAGGGGAGGCGGATCGTGACGCCGTAGGCGGCGTAGATCTCGTGGCCGCACGGTCCGGCCTGGAAGAGCGTCGACTGCTCGCGGACCTCCGTGTCCGCGTCGAGGTGGAGGAGCTCCCAGGCGAGCGGCACTTTCGCGCCGGAGCCGGCAGGCGCCAGACCCAGGGGCAGCTCTTGCGTCAGGAGCCAGGTCCCCTCCACCGACTTCACCTGGGAGACGGCGGGGAGCGCTGCGACGAGGAGGAGGAAGACGCCGACGATCGGCAGAACGGGGAGCCTGCGCATGGCCGAACCTCCTGAGGCGTTCCGCGCGGATTCTCCGCAGCGCCTCACCCGAGGATTGGCCCGCCCGGGCGGTCCGCGCCCCCCGGCGCTCACTCATTTTTTCCGGATTTTCCGCGCGGCCCCCGCGCGGTCACCGTCCCGGACGGAACTCGGCGTCGAAAGAGGCCGCGGCCTCGTCCGGCGAGGACGGCGCCGCCTCCACGCGCTGGACGCGCGCGAAGCGCGGGCCGTCCCACAGTGCCGCTTCGAGCCGGTCGAGCGCGTGGGACGGCCCCTGTGCGACGACGAGGACCCGCCCGTCCGGCAGGTTCGAGGCGCCGCCGGAGAGGCCGAGGCCGCGCCCCGTCCGCGCGGCGAAGGCCCGGTAGCCGACGCCCTGCACGCGGCCCGAGACGAGCCACTTCCTCGTCTCGGTGTCGAAGCCGCCGCTCACTTCCTCCCCTCCGCCTTCGCCGGCTCGAAGCCGAACTTCCCGACGAGCGGGACGTAGGCGACGTCGCCGGCGTCCTCCGTCCGGGTCCGCCCGCTCGGGAGCTTCTTGACGACGAGGAGCCGCTGCCTCCCCTGCGGCCCCACCGGGACGACGAGCCGCCCCGTCCCCGAGAGCTGCGAGACGAGCGGGGCGGGCACTTCCGGCGCCGCCGCCGCGACGACGATGGCGTCGTAGGGGGCGTGCTCGCGCCAGCCGTAGGTGCCGTCGAAGACGCGCACGAGGACGTTCTTCACGCCGAGGGCGGCGAGGACCCGCCGCGCCTCCCCGGCCAGCTCGGGGATCCGCTCGAGGGAGAAGACCTGGCCGGCGAGCTGCGCGAGGACGGCGGCCTGGTACCCCGAGCCCGTCCCCACCTCGAGGACGCGCCCCCCGGGGCGGATCGCGGCCAGCTCGGCCGCGCGGCCCACGTTCGCGGCCTGGGTGATCGTCTGCCCGGCGCCGATCGGGAGGGCGTGGTCGCCGTAGGCCTCCGCGGCGAGCGCCTTCGGGACGAAGAGGTGGCGCGGGACGGTGGCGAGAGCCTCGAGGACGCGCGGGTCGCTGACGAGGCCTGCCTCGGCGATGCGCGCCACCATGGCGCGGCGCGCCTCCGCGCCTGCCCGCGCGGCGCGCGCGACCTCCGGGTCCTCCGGCCTCACGCCGGGATCTTAGCTTCGGTCCGCGCCGTTCGCGCGGCTCCCCCGGAGCCTCTCGGCGAGGTCCTCGAGGGCGCGATAGGCCGTCAGGTCGAGGTGGAGCGGCGTCACCGAGACGTAACCGTCCGCGACGGTCGTCAGGTCGCTGCCGTCCTCGTGGGTGTCGACGTGCTCTCCGCCGATCCAGAAGTAGGGCCGGCCCCGCGGGTCGATCTTCTCCACGACGCTCTCGCCGTACCGCCGGCGCCCCATGCGCGTCGCCCGTATCCCGGCCGGCGTGCCGACCGGGATGTTCACGTTCCAGAGGATCTCCTCCCCCATCGGGCGCTCGAGCGCGAGGCGGATCACCTCGCACGCCATCTCCTCTGCGGAGGAGAAGTCGGGCGGGCCGTCGGAGCGGTCGCGCCGGTAGTCGAGCGAGAAGGCGATCGACGGGATCCCCTGCAGCGTCCCCTCGAAGGCGGCGGCGACCGTCCCGGAGTAGGTGACGTCGTCTCCGAGGTTCGGCCCCTGGTTGATCCCGGAGAAGACGAAGTCGGGGCGGACGTCGCGCAGGACGCTGCAGATCGCGAGGTTGACGCAGTCCGTCGGCGTCCCGTCGACGACCCACGACCGCTCCCCCGTCTTCACGACGCGGAGCGGGCGGTGCAGGGTCAGCGCGTGGGACGTCGCGCTCTGCTCGCGGTCCGGCGCGACGACGTACGTCTCGAAGCCCGCGGCGCGCGCGGCCCGCTCGAGCGCCTCGATGCCGGGGCTGTGGATCCCGTCGTCGTTGGAGACGAGGGCGCGCATCAGGCCCCGCCCGTGTAGACGACCTTGTTCCGCTCGGTCTCGTGGAGGACGACCTCCACGAGCCTCGCGGGCGCGACGTGCGGGGCGAGCTCGTCCCAGAAGCGGACGGCGAGGTTCTCGGCCGTCGGGATGACGCCGGCGAGGAAGTCGACGTCGGAGTTCAGGTTCCGGTGGTCGCACTTCCTCACGACCCGCTCCGCGACGATCCGCTTCAGGACGGCGAAGTCCATGACCCACCCCGTCTCGGGGTCGAGCGGTCCTTCGACCGTCACGTCGAGACCGTAGGTGTGCCCGTGCCCGTGCGGGTTGTTGCACTTTCCGAACACGGTCCTGTTCCACTCGTCGTCCCGGCCGGGGTTGTGGAGCCGGTGCGCAGCGCTGAAGGTCGCGCTCGAGGTGATGCGGGTCAGCGGCCGCGCCGCGGAAGTCTCTGTCACGGGAATCGCTCCGGCCCCCGAGGGGGCAAGGGCGCCCGGCGTTCGCCCGGCGCCCGGCGGGAATCTAGCACGCGGGGGCCGTCGCCCCCTCCGCGAGCGCGGCGTAGTCGTTCCCGGCGTGGCCCTGCCGCATCGCCTCCTCCACGCAGACGAGGACCGACTCCGTCACGCGCGGCTCGAGCCCGGCGCCGCGCGCGGCGGCGACGAAGAGGGCGAGGTCCTTCCGGAGGAGCCTCAGCGGGAACGTCGGGTTCTCGTACTCGCGCTCGAGCATCCGCCCGAGCTTCTTGTCGAACGTCGGGGCGTAGAGGGCGCTCGGTCGGAGGACCTCCATGAAGAGCTCCGGGTCGAGCCCCGCGGCGCGGACGGCCGCGAGGCTCGTCGCGAAAGCGGCCGTCAGCGAGCCGATGAGCTGGTTCAGCGCGAGCTTCAGGGCCGCCGCGCTCCCGACGTCCCCCACGCGCCGGACGTCCGTCCCGAGGCGCGAGAGGAGCGGCGCGAGGCGCTCGGCCTGCTCCGCCGTCCCGCCGACCATCACCTGGAGCGTCCCCGAGTCGGCCTGCGGGACGCTCCCGAGGACGGGCGCCTCGACCCACTCGCCTCCCGCGCGGGCGACCTCCGCCGCGAACGCACGGCTCTCGTCGGGACCGATCGTCCCCATCTGGACGACCGTCCGCCCGGGGAGCGCGGCGCGCGCCTCGCGGGAGAGGAGGACCTCTCCGATCGCAGGGCCGTCGGCGAGCATCAGGATCGACACGGGAGAGGCGGCGAGCGCCGCGGCGGCGGACGGGGCCACGACGAGCCCGGCCGCCGCGAGCGCCTCGGCCTTCGCGGCGGTCCGGTTCCAGACCGTCACGTCGAGGCCGGTCGAAGCGAGGCGCAGCGCCATCGGCGCGCCGAGGAGCCCGGTACCGAGGAAGGAGACGTCGCTCATGGCGCGATTCTCCCCTCGGCGCGGATAATCCGCAGGGAAGCCCGAGCCGGCCGGCCCGTCGCGCGAGGAGATCCGATGAACGAGAATGCCGCCTTCCCCGAAGGGTTCCTCTGGGGCGCCGCGACCTCCGCCTACCAGGTCGAGGGATCGCCGCTCGCGGACGGGGCCGGGCCGAGCATCTGGCACCGCTTCACCCGGATCCCCGGACGGGTGCGGGACGGCGACACGGGCGACGTCGCGTGCGACCACTACGCCAGGTACCGCGAGGACGTCGCGCTCATGAAGTCGCTCGGCCTCGGCGCCTACCGGTTCTCCATCTCGTGGAGCCGCGTGTTGCCCGAGGGGCGCGGCGCGGTGAACGAGAAGGGGCTCGACTTCTACCGCCGCCTCGTCGACGCCCTGCGCGAGGCCGGGATTCGCCCGATGGCGACCCTCTACCACTGGGACCTCCCCGCGGCCCTCGACGACCGCGGCGGCTGGACGAACCCCGACGTCGCGTCGTGGTTCGCCGAATACGCGTCGGCCTGCTATCGCGCCCTCGACGGCGGCGTCGACCTCTGGGCGACGCTGAACGAGCCCTGGGTCGTCGCGGACGGCGGTTACCTCCGCGGCGTCCTCGCGCCGGGCCACGCGAGCCCGTTCGAGGCGCCGCGCGCCTCGAAGAACCTCCTCCTCGCGCACGCGGCGGGCGTCGCGGCCTACCGCGCCGAGGGGAAGGGGAAGATCGGCCTCGTCGTGAACCTCGAGCCGAAGTACTCCGCCTCCGGGCGGCCCGAGGACCTCGCCGCCGTCGCGCGCGCGGACGCCTACATGAACCGGCAGTACCTCGACCCGGCCCTCCTCGGCAAGGTGCCCGAGGGCCTCTCCTCGATCTTCGGGGAGGCGTGGGAAGAGCCGACGTCCGCCGAGCTCGCCGCGATGAAGGCGCCCGTCGACTGGATCGGCGTCAACTACTACACGCGGGCCGTCGTCCAGGACGACCCCCGCGACTGGCCCGTCGGCGAGGGGCGCGTCCACCAGCGGCAGGCGACGTACACCGAGACGGGCTGGGAGGTCTACCCCGAGGGCCTCTACGACACGCTCACGTGGGTCCGCCGCAGGTACGGGAGCGTCCCGCTCTACGTCACGGAGAACGGCGCGGCGTTCTACGACTCGCCGACGGCCCCGGGCCCGATCGTCGACGACCCGCTCCGCGTCGCCTACCTCGCGGCCCACCTCTCGGCCGTCCGGCGCGCGATCGCGGACGGCGTCGACGTCAGGGGCTACTTCGCCTGGTCTCTCCTCGACAACCTCGAGTGGGCGCACGGCTTCCGGAAGCGGTTCGGCATCGTCCACGTCGACTTCGCGACGCAGAAGCGGACGCCCAAGGCGAGCGCCCGCTTCTACGCCGAGGTGATCCGGACGAACGGGGCCTGCCTCAGGACTCCCTGAACCTCACCTCCACCCTCGCGCTCGAGCCGGCCGGGAGCGGCGGGAGGAGCGTCCCGTCGAGCGGCTTCCCGTCGACCGCGACGCGGACCTCGCCCGGCGCGAGGGAGCCGTCGCGCGCGATCGTCACGTCGAGCGTCGCGCCGCGCCACGGGCGGCGCATCCGCGCCTCGTCCCAGCCCGGCGGAAGGCACGGGTCGAGGCGGAGGCCGTCCCACTCCGGGCGGACCCCGAGGACCCGCTCGCAGACGACCCGGTGGAGCCACTGCGCCGACCCCGTGTACCAGGTCCAGCCCGCGCGCCCGTGGAGCGGCGAGTCGGGGCCGTCGACGTTCCCGGGAAGGACGTACGGCTCGGCGCGGTAGCGCTCCGGGTCCTTCCGCGTCGGGTCGATCGCCTCGAGGAGCCGCCCGACGAGCTCCGGGTCCTTCGCCTTCGCCGCGGCCGAGATCGCCCAGGTCGCCGCGTGCGTGTAGACGCCTCCGTTCTCGCGCATCCCCGCGGCGTAGCGCGTGATGTAGCCGATCTCGCGGACGGGCCGGTCGTAGGCCGGAGCGAGGAGGAGCGCCCCCGCCTCGGAGACGAGGCGCTCCTTCACCGCCTTCATCGCCGCCGCGGCCCTCTCCGGCGGGGCGACGTCGTTCAGGACGGCCCAGGTCTGGGCGTTCAGGTAGATCGCCCCGCGTTCGTTCTCGCGGCTCCCGATCTTCCCGCCTGAATCGAGCGTCGCGCGCCAGTACCACTCGCCGTCCCAGGCGTGCTCGTTGATCGCGGCGACAAGCGCCGCGCGCCGCTTCTCGAACTCCTCCGCCCGGGCCGGCTCCCCCGTCCGGCGCCAGATCTCCGCCCAGTCGGAGAGGAGGCCCGCGAGAAAGTGCGCGAGCCAGACCGACTCCCCCTTCTCCTCGAGGCCGACCGCCGAGAGGCCGTCGTTCCAGTCGCCGGCGCCGATGTACGGGAGGCCGCGCGGGCTCGTGCGGCGGAAGACCCGCTCGAAGGCGCGCAGGACGTGCTCGGTGAGCGGTGCGGGCTGCGCGTCGTCGAGGAAGGGGGCGCGCTCGGCGAGGACCGAGAGGTCCCCCGTCTCGCGGAGGTACGCCGCCGCGACGAACGCCATCCAGAGGAGGTCGTCCGTCATCCTCGTGACGTGGCCCATCTCGGAGAGCGGGTGCCACCAGTGGTAGACGGAGCCGTCTCCGAACTGGTGCGCCGCGTGGAGCGCGAGCTGCTCGCGGCAGCGCGCCGGTTCGATCGTCAGCCAGACCTGCGAGTCCTGGAGCTGGTCGCGGAAGCCGTAGGCGCCGCTCTGCTGGTAATAGCCGCAGCGCCCCTGGATGCGCGCCGAGACCGCCTGGTAGCGGACCCAGTCGTTCACGAAGGCGTCGAACGTCGCGTCGGGCGTCTCGACGCGGTGCGAGGCGAGGAGCCCGTCCCAGCGGGCGCGCGCCGCGGCGAGCGAGGCGTCGAGGGCCGTCGCGTTCCCCAGGCGCGCGAGGAGAGAGCGCGTCGCCCCCTCCGTCTCCGCCGTCGCGAGGACGAAGCCGAGGTCGTGCGCGGCGCCCGGCGCGAGCGTGACGGGGACGCGGAGCGCGGCCACGGCGTCGCCGTGACGGCCGAAGAGGCCCGGCCACGGCCTCCCGGAGAGCGCTTCGGGCGCGGCGAAGGATCCGAGGCGGCCGAGGAACGCGGTCTTGTCCCCCTCCATTTCCGCGACCGGGTCGGTGCTGGCGAAGGCGCTCACGTACGGGAAGTCGGTGTTCCAGTGCCCCCAGCGGGCCGAACCGACCTCCCACATGTGGGAGCGGGCGAGGATGGCGTTCGCGGCCCTGTCGGCCTCGCACTCGAGGAAGAGCTTCGTGAACTCCCGTCGCGGCGAGGGAGAGGCCCCGCAGTTCCACTCGACGAAGGCGACGAGCTCGAGGCGCCGCGGCGCGCTCCCCTCGTTGCGGAGGGTCAGCCTCCAGAGCTCGGCCGTGGCCTCGGGGTCGACGAACAGGGTCCAGTCGGCGGCGATCCCGCCAAGCGCCGTCCGGAAAGTGGTGTACCCGAGCCCGTGGCGGCACTCGAACCGCTCGTACGCCGGCAGGCAGGGCGCCGGGGCGAGCGACCAGCACTCGCCCGTGTCCGCGTCGCGCACGTAGAGGAACCGTCCCGAGGCGTCGCGCGTCAGGTCCTGCTCCCACCGCGTCACGACGGCGAGCTGCGAGTTGTCGACCCAGGTGAACCCCGAGCCCGACGCGCTCACGACGAGCCCGGCGCGCTCGTTCGCGATGACGTTCACCCAGGGTCGCGGGGTCCGCGGGTCGGTGACGACGAAGGTCCGCCCGTCGTCCTCGAACCGCCCGTAGGCGTTCGCGGCGGAGACGGCGCGGGAGCGGGAAAGGGTCATCGTTTCCTCCGGAAAGGGATCGAAAAGGAAGCGGAGGCCGTCATGGAGTCAGGACGACCTCCGCCGGGAGCTCGCGGACGACGACCTCTCCGCCGGGAGAGAGGCGGGAGAGGCGGCCGTTGACGGTCGCCGTCCGCGGGGAGGACGGGAACGGGGGCAGGAGGACGATCCCGCCCGGCGGGAGCGTCGTGAGGCCGGAGACGCGCGCACGGAGGGCCGGGCCGTCCGCCCAGAGCGAGAGCTCGAGAGGGCCCCACGGTGTGCCGAGGCCCTTCACCGAGACGCCGCGCGCGGAGCGGACCCACGACTCGGGGATCCCCGCGGCGACGACGAGCGAGCCGTCGTCCTCGCGCTCGTACGCGAAGAGGTCGAGGAAGGAGCGCGCGAAGTCGGAGCCGACCCAGGTGTGCGGCACGTCGCCGAGGAACTTCGGCGTCCGCGGGTCGCGCCAGACGACCTCTCCCCACTGGTTCCATTCCGCGGGACGGAGGTCGCGGAAGAAGAGGTCGAGGAGGCGGAGCGCCTCCTCCCGCCGCCCGAGCCTCACGAACGAACCGACCGTCCGGAGCTCGTACGGGGTGTAGATCTCTCCCTCCCCCGCTTCGCGCTTCGCGACGTTCTCGAGGTACTTCGCGAAGGTGCGATCGACGACGGCGCGCGGAAGGCGCTCGAGCTCGCCGCCGGGGGCGAGGGCGGCCGTCGAGGAGGTCGCGTCGAAGTCGCCGAGCTCGGCGCAGCCCGGGAGCCAGTCGATCCCCTTCCGTTCCATGACGAGGCGGAGAGATGCGTGGAGGTCGGCGGCGAACTCGTCCCGGATCCGGGCGAAGGCCTTCGCCTCCTGGTCCTTCCCGAGGAACGTCGCGAGGAAGACGGCGTCCTTCAGGCCGCGGAGGCCGAAGAAGTCGTCCCAGTACGAGTGCATCGGCTTCGCCGAGTACCCCTCGTGGCTGATCGACTCGGGGAGGAGGCCGTAGAAGACCCGTTTCTCGCCGGCCTCGTACTCGGCCGTCCTCCGCTTCTGGCGGAGGGCGTCGAGGTAGGAGACGGCCGCGACGACGCGCGGCCACATCCGCCCGGCCAGGCCCCGGTCCCGCGTGTAGCGGACCGTCTCGGCGACGAGGAAGAGGAGCTGGCCGTGGCTGTCGTTCTCGGGGACGCCGTCGGCCCCGCGCGCGTCGACGCAGCACGGGACCCGCCCGTCCTCGCCCTGGAAGCCCGAGAACCAGAGCAGGAACGACCGGGCGGCGGCGCCGTGGCCGAGGCGGAGGAGCGCCTCGGAGGTGAGCGACCCGTCTCGGATCCAGGACCTGGCGTACGAGCGCGAACCGGGCTGGATCGCCGGGCCGTCGCGGTTGACGAGGATCCAGCCGAGCTGCGACCTCAGCACCTTCACGTACCGGTCCGCCTCGGGCGGGACGTCGAAGGCCACGCGGTCGAGGAGGCTTCTCCAGTTCGCCCTCTCGCGCGCGAGGAGCGCTTCGAAGAGGGCCGTCGCGTCCTTCTCCGTGAGCCCGGCCCAGGGCGCCGGCGCGAACGCTCCGGCGAGCTCGGGCGGCCCCGGGGACGTCTCGAACGGGATCGCGACGACGACGTCGCGGGAGCCGAAGGCCTCGAGCTCGAGATCGAAGGCGAAGGCGCCCGACGCGAGGCCCGTCGGATCGGCCACGCGCGGCTCGCGCGGGATCGTTCCCGAACGGAGGAAGTCCGAAACGTCGCCCGCGTCGAACGTCGAAGCGCCCGCGGCCGCCGGGGCGACGAGCGGGACGACGCGCCCCTTGCCGTTCACGACCGCGCGCCCCGCCTCGAAGGCGAGCGAGCGGATCTCGGAGACGCCGCCGGGCGTCCCGAGGAACTGCCACGGCGGGTTGACCTGGAGCGGCCGGATCGCGAGGACGAGCCGCACCCTCCGTGCCCCCGCCCCGCGATTCCCGACGCGGTAGCGCGCGAGGAGCGCAGAGGAGCCGGGGAGCCCGGCCGCGAGCGCCGTCGTCTCGAGGGTCAGCCCGTTCGCCTCCCATCTGACCGAAGGGATCGGCAGGTCGCCGTCGACGAGCGCGTGCCGCGTCGTCGCGTCGGCCCAGGTGACGAGACGGCCGCCGTTGAGGAGGAACGGCTCGACCGAGTACAGCCCCGCGCCCGCCTCGAGCGCGCCGTCCTCCGAGAGGAGCCCCTCGTCCGGGTCGGCGTCGACGCCGACGACGGCCCAGTACGACTGCTCGTTCGCCAGGTAGCGCGGCCAGGCGCCGCGCGGCGCCCCCTTCGCCACTTCGGATACGAAGGCGTTCGGCGTCGCCGCGAAGGCGAGCGGCTTCGCCTCCACTTCGCGAAGCTCGAACGGCTCCCTCCCCGGCCCCTCGAGAAGGCGGAGGCGGATCGCGCGCGCCTCGCTCTCGGGGAGCGCGAGGACGTCGCGCCCTCCGTTTCCGGCGGTCACCTCGCGGGCCGTCCGCCACGTCTTCCCGTCCTCGGAGAGGTCGACGGCGTAGCGGCTCGCGTGCGACGGGCCGAAGTCGACGACGAGGCCGCCCAGCTCCCGGAGCGCACCGAGCTCGACGACCCATTCGGCGGGGCCGGACTTCGCCGCGCGCCACGAGGTCGCCGCGTCGCCGTCGAAGGCCAGGCGCGGCTCGTGACCCGGCGCGGAGGACGATGCGGTCGCCGCCGGAGGCCGCGCCGGCGGCTCGGGCGGCAGCTCGACGAGCTCGAGGCCCGCGACCTCGAGCCACCCTCGGCCCCCTTTCCCCGCCGTCACCGTCACCTCGACGGAGCCGATGCGCGAAGGGACGCCGCCCCCGAGCGGGCCCCAGGCGAACTCCACCTGCCGCTGCCTCACCCGCAGCGTCTCGAACTCGCGCGGGAACGACGCGTTCCGCTTCCGGAACCACCAGACGTTCTCGCCCGACGGGTCGGCGAGCTTCAGCTCGAGGTCGTTCGGCTGCGCCTCGCCGCGGAGCCGGAG
>JBDIBE010000020.1:0-18552 GCA_039812785.1 Thermoanaerobaculia bacterium
TCGAGGGGGTCCGCCGGCGCACCCCTCCGACGAACCTCTAGTTCCTCCGGTAGTGGCAGCCCCGTGACACGGGGTTCTTCTGCGCGGCCTGCGCGATGAGGTGGCTCGCGTGGACGCCGTGGATCAGGTCGACGATCGAGCGGGAGATCTTCGTCTCGTGGTAGAAGCGCGAGAGGCGCTTCTCGAGGTCCCTGATGTCGGCCACGGCGCGGCCGAGGCGCTCGCCCGTCCTCACGATCCCGACGTAGTTCCACATCGTGTTCCGGATCGTCGTCCAGTCCTGCTGGATGAGGGCCGGGTCCTCGTTCTGCGCGTCGCCGGGCGACCTCCAGTCGGGGATCGCCCGGAACATCGAGGCCGGGTAGCCGTGCCCCTTGCCGATCCGCTCGGCGATCGAGCGGGCCGCGTGGTGCCCCCAGACGAGCCCCTCGAGGAGCGACGTCGAGGCGAGCCGGTTGGCTCCGTGGAGGCCCGTGCAGCTCGTCTCGCCGACGGCGTAGAGGTTGCGGATCGTCGTCTTCCCCTCGAGGTCGGCGAGGATGCCGCCGCAGAAGTAGTGGGCCGCCGGGACGACCGGGATCGGCTCGCTCGCGATGTCGATCCCGTGCCTCGCGCAGGTCGCGGCGATCGTCGGGAAGCGGTCGCGGATCGGGGCCTCGCCGCGGTAGTTGTGCGCGAGGTCGAGGTAGACGCACGGCTCGCCGCGCGTCGTCATCTCCTCGACGATGGCGCGCGTGACGACGTCGCGCGGGGCGAGGTCCTTCCGCTCCCGGTCGTAGCGGTGCATGAAGGCCCTGCCCGACCGGTTCACGAGGACCGCGCCCTCGCCCCGGAGCGCCTCGGAGATGAGGAAGCGGTGGGCGTCGGGGTGGTAGAGCGTCGTCGGGTGGAACTGGACGTACTCGAGGTTCAGGACCGCCGCGCCCGCGCGGGCGGCCATCGCGAGGCCGTCGCCGATCGCGTGCCGCGTGTTCGTCGTGTGGAGGAAGAGGCTCCCGACGCCCCCCGTCGCGAGGACGGTGAAGTCGGCGAGGACCGTGTGGACGGAGCCGGAGGAGTCGAGGACGTAGGCGCCGAGGCACGGGTCCTGGAGCGCGTAGCGCTGCTGGACGTCGGTCGAGTGGTGGCGCGCCGTGATGAGGTCGACGGCCGTCGCGCCGGTCCAGACCTTCACGCTCCTCTCGCGCTTCACGCGCGCGAGGAGGGCGAGCTCGATCGCCTTCCCCGTGGCGTCGGCGGAGTGGACGATCCGCGCCACGGAGTGGGCCCCCTCGCGGGTGAAGTCGAGGTCCCCCTCGCGCGTGCGCGAGAACGGGACGCCCGCGTCGCCGATGAGCACCTCCTCGACGACGCGCGGCCCCTCCTGCGCGAGGAAGCGGACGGCCTCCGCGTTGCAGAGCCCGGCCCCGGCGGAGAGGACGTCGCGGACGAGGGCGCCCGGGGAGTCCCTCTTGCCGAAGTAGATGATCCCGCCCTGCGCGTAGCGGGTGTTGCACTCGGCCGGCTCGTCGGCCTTCGTCAGGAGGAGGACGCGGACGCCCCGCTTGGCGAGGCCGAGGGCCGTCGTCAGGCCGGCGATGCCGCTCCCGATGACGAGCGCGGGGACGCGGAGCCGGGAGGCCGGCGGCTTCACTTCCCGCCCCGGCGCGCGGCGGCGACCCGCACGTCGAGAGCGACGTCGACGGCCCGGACGGAGTGCGTGATCGCCCCGACGGAGACGAAGTCGACGCCGGCGCGGGCGGACTTCCGGGCCTTCTCGACGGTCATCCCGCCGGAGGCCTCCGTCGTGACCTTCGCGCCCGTCGCCTCGTTCCAGAGGGCGACGTCGGCGACCGCGGACTTCATCTCGGCGACGGTCATGTTGTCGAGGAGGATCCGCTCGGCGCCCGCCTCGAGCGCCTGGTGGACCTCGTCGCGCGTGCGCGCCTCGGCCTCGAGGAGGCAGCGGCCCAGCGAGCGGTTCATGGCGCGGAAGTCGGCCGCGCGGCGGGTGGCGTCCCAGAGGCTGCCGCAGCCGTCGGCGTGGTTGTCCTTCACGAGGAAGGCGTCGGAGAGCCCCATCCGGTGGTTCGTCCCGCCGCCGCAGCGGACGGCGTACTTCTCGAGGGCCCGGAGGCCCGGGGTCGTCTTCCGCGTGTCGAGGAGCCTCGTCTTCGTCCCGGCGAGGGCGTCGACGTAGGCGCGGGTCGCCGTCGCGACGCCGGTGAGGCGCTGGACGAGGTTGAGGGCCGTCCGCTCGGCGGCGAGGACGGTGACGGCCGGCCCCTCGACCCGCGCGAGGACCGTGCCGGCGGCGACCGCGTCGCCGTCCGCGACGAGGAGCTCCACGGAGGCCTGCGGGTGGAGGAACCCGAAGACGCGGGGGAGGAAGGCGACCCCCGCGGCGACGGCCTTCTCGCGGCAGACCATGTCGCCCGCGACGCGGGACCTCGGCCCGAAGACGGCGAGGGTGGTGATGTCCTCCCCGTCCTCGGCGAACGCGCGGGCGAGGAGGTCGTCCAGGGCTTCGACGAGGCGTCGATCGGTCTTCACGGGAACAGCATTCTAGACGCTGCGCCCCGGGCGGTCGTCCGATACGATCGCGGCCCGAAGGGAGAGACCGAAAGATGGCCGGACCCGTGATTCCCGAGAGGTACCGAGCGGCGCTCGGCGACGACGACCCCCTCTTCGCGATGGCCGAGGCGCCCGAGCGGCTGCGGAAGCTCGTGCGCGGGCTCACCGAGGAGCAGCTCGCGACGGCCCCCGCGCCCGGGAAGTGGTCGATCAAGCAGATCGTCGCCCACCTCGCCGACGGCGAGGTGATCCTCGGCTCGCGCTACCGCTTCGCGGCGGCGCACGAGAGGCCGCCGATCGCCGGGTACGACCAGGACCTCTTCGTCGAGAGGCTCGGCGTCGAGAACACGACGACCGAGGAGCTCCTCGCCGACTTCGAGCTCGCCCGCGCCGTGAACCTCGGCCTCCTCCAGCGCCTCCCCGAGGGCGCGCTCGAGCGGGTCGGGATCCACGCGGAGAGGGGCGAGGAGTCGATCGCGAAGATGGTCGCGATGTACGCCGGGCACGACCGGGTCCACCTCGAGCAGATCGAGACGATCCGCGTCGGGCTCTTCCCGGACGCGGGGAAGGCCGCGAGGAAGCCCGCCAGGAAGAAGGCGAAGCCCGCGGCGAAGGCGCCTCGGGCGAAGCCGGCGAAGAAGACCGCCGCGAAGAAGGCCGCGAAGGCCGCCAAGGGCAAGCCGGCGAAGGCGAAGGCGCCGAAGAAGGGCGCGAAGAGGAAGTAGTCGTCAGGCCGCGCCGCGGGTGAGGCGGGCCGCAAGGCCCGCGAGGGGCGCCGTCGCCGGGCCGACGAGGCGGGTGGCGGCGCCGCCGAGGAAGACGGGGCGGAAGAGGCGCGAGAAGAAGTAGACGCGGCCCGTCAGCGCCTCCCAGCGCCGCGCCCACTCGGCCGCGAGCGCCTCCGGGGCGACCTCCCCTTCCGCGTGGCGCGCCAGGAGCGCGCCGGCCGCCTCCCCGGTCCGGAGGGCGAGCGCCATCCCCGAGCCGGTGTAGGGGTCGACGACGCCGGCGGCGTCCCCCGCGAGGAGGACGCCGCCGAGCGCGGCCTCGCACTTGCCGAGGTGGACCGGCTCGCTCACGAGCGCCGGCCCCGGCTCGGGCGCGAGGCCGGCGAGGTCGGCCGCGAGACCGGGGCACTCGCGCCCGAGCCGCGCGAGGAGACGGTCGAAGTCGCCGTGCGCCTCCTTCGCGACCTCGGGCCTCGTGAGCGCGCCGAGGCTGACGCGCCCCTCCTCGACGAGCGAGAGGCCGAGGTAGCCGCCGCGGAAGACGTGGAGGACGACCCGGTCCTCGAGCCGCCGCCCCGTCTCGCCCGAGAGGAACTTCTTGAAGCCGAAGAGGGGCGCTCTCGCGCCGAAGAACGGGCGCCCGAGCCGCCCGTCGAGGGGCGAGTAGCGCCCCCAGGCGCCGAGGACGGCGCGCGCGGAGAGCGTCCGCGCCGTCGTCTTCACCGTGAATCCCGACGCGAGGTCCCCCTCGACGGCCGTGACCGCCTCCCCGAGGAACGCCCCGGCGCCCGCCCCGCGCGCGCCGTCGAGGACGAGGAGGTCGAGCCGCTCGCGGCTGAGCGAGAGGGCGGGCGCGGGGAGCCGCCCGTCGACGCGGACGCCGTCGGGCCGAACGAGCGAGAAGCGCCGGATCGTCGCCGCCCCCGCGGCGCGGACGGCGCCGTCGAGCCCGAGGCGCGCGAGGTCGGCGACGCCGTCGGGCGAGAGCATCTCGCCGCACGTCCTGGGCCGCGGGAAGGACGCCTTGTCGACGAGGGCGACGCGGGCGCCGGAGCGCGCGAGGACGAGCGCGGCGGCGCTCCCCGCGAGGCTCGCGCCGACGACGACGGCGTCGAGCCGCTCCGCGCTCACGGCCTCTTCCAGAGGAGCCCCTGGACGAAGGGGCCGGCGGGCCTCACGAGCGTCCCCGGCAGGGCGCGCGCGGCGATGGCGCGGAGCTCGGCGATCGTGAACGCCTGGAGGATGGAGGCGCGGCCGTCCTGCCTCGTGATCGGGCTCCGGTAGAGGACGCGCGAGAGGAGCGCGTTCACGGCGAGGGGGACGCGGTGGCGCGTCAGGTCGAGGGCCGACACGGCGAAGCGGGCGACGCGCGCCGCCTCGCCGAGGAGCGCGGCGACGGAGGCGGCGTCGAAGTGGTGGAGGAAGAGGGTCGAGGAGACGACGTCGACGGAGCGGTCGGGGAGCGGGAGGCGGAGAGCGTCGGCGGCGAGGCTCCGTCCCCGCGCCGAGAGCCGCGCGTGGAAGACCTGTCGGTCGAGGTCGATCGTCACGAGCTCGCGGCCGCGTCGGGCGAGCTCGGCGGAGAGGGCGCGCCCCACGTGGCCGCTCCCGGCGCCGAGGTCGAGGAGGACGGGCCTCTGCGAAGGGACGGAGAGGAGGAGCGGGACGAGGTGGCGCCTCACGATCGGGCGGCCGCCGAGGACCCTGTGGATCCGCTCGATGTCCGCGAGGCTCTCCTCGGCCGCCGCGGGCGCGACGGTCCCGTCGAGGATCTCCTCGGTGGGGCGCCGCGGCGGCACGAGGAGGCTCAACGCCTCAGCCCTCGAGCCCCCGCGCCGTCCTCACGACGAGGGCGCTGTTCTTCGAGCCGAAGGCGATCCCGTTGACGACGGCCGTCCCGACCTCGGCGGCCCGGGCCGCGCGCGGGACGTAGTCGAGATCGCACGCGGGATCGGGCGTGTCAAGGTTCACGGTGGCGGGGAGGAAGCCGGCGCCGAGCGCGAGGAGCGTCGCGGCGAGGCCCGCCGCGCCGGAGGCCCCCTGGGGGTGGCCGACCTGGCTCTTCACGCTGCTCCCCGGGACGCGGCCCGCGTGCGCGCCGAAGGCGATCCGCGTGGCGCGCGTCTCGATCCGGTCGTTCAGCTCCGTCCCCGTGCCGTGGTACTGGACGTAGCCGACCTCCTCCGCCGCGACGCGCGCGTCCTCGAGCGCCTCGGTCATGGCGCGGGCGGGCTCCTCGCCCGACTCGTCGAGCCGCACGCGGTGCCAGGCGTCGCACGTCGCGGCGTAGCCGGCGATCTCGCCGAGGAGCCTCGCGCCGCGGGCGCGCGCTCTCTCCATCTCCTCGAGGACGAAGAACCACGCTCCCTCGCCGAGGACGAAGCCGTCCCGCCCGGCGTCGAACGGGCGGCTCGCCGTCTCCGGCGCCTCCTGCCGCGACGAGGCGAGGATCTGCATGAGGCCGAAGCCGGTCATGATGCCCGGCGTGATGACGGCGTCGGCCCCGCCCGCCAGGACGACGTCGCGCTCGCCGTACCGGATCGACTTCGCCGCGTATCCGATCGCGTCGGCCGAGGAGGTGCAGCCCGTCGAGACGACGTGCGAGGGCCCCTTCAGGCCGAAGCGCATCGAGAGCTCGGAGGAGAGGGTGCCGATCGTCCCGGTCGGGATCGCGTAGACCGAGGCCTTCTTCAGCTCTCCCCGGTACCAGTGCCCGTACATCTTCTCGAAGAACTCGACCGGTCCGCCCCCCGAGCCGACGAGGACGGCGAGCCGACGCCGCTCGGAGAGCGTCAGCCGTTCGGCCTCGATGCCCGCGGAGGCGAGCGCCTCGGCGGCGGCCGCGATCGCCATCGGGACGACGCGGGCCACGTGACGAGCGTCCTTCGGAGGAACGTGCTCCGCCGGGTCGAATCCCCGTGCTTCGCCGGCGATCCTCACCGGCAGCTCCGCCGGGTCGAAGAGCGTGATGCGGCGGACGCCGGAGCGTCCCTCCCGAAGCCCCTCGAGGAAGGCGGGGGCGCCGGTTCCGAGGGGGGTGACGCATCCGATGCCGGTGACGGCGACGCGGCGTCTCATCGGGATGGCCTCCATTCCGGCAGGGTACGCCGGGAAGGGCGCGGTCGGACGGGGGGCACGGGCCGGGATGGTAGCAGCCGGAAAGGGCCCGGACTTCCGTACAATGCCGCCGGTGTCGGACAGCCGCTTCGAGTTCCGCGGCGACCTCTCGAAAACCCCGCTTCCCGAGGTCCTCCAGACGGTACACCACTACCGTGTGCCGGGTGTGCTCGTGGCCCGCCGCGGCGAGGTCGAGAAGAAGATCTACATCTGGAACGGCGACGTGATCTTCGCGACCTCCTCCGACCGGGACGAGTCCCTCGGGAGCATGCTCCTCTCGAAAGGGCGGCTGACGCAGGCGCAGTTCGACGAGTCGGTCCGGATCCTCCTCGAGGCGCGCTCGGCGGAGCAGACGCGCCGGCACGGGGCCGTCCTCGTCGAGATGGGGCTCCTCTCGCCCGAGGAGCTCTTCGCCGCCGTCACGCAGCAGGTCCGCGACATCCTCTACTCCGTCTTCGACTGGGAGGAAGGGGAAGTCACCTTCAGCGTCGGCCGCTTCCGGACCGACGAGATCATCCAGCTCGAGATCCCGACGCGGCAGGCGATCGTCGCCGGGGTGAAGTCGGTCCACGACGCCCGGCGGCTCGTCGCCATCCTGGGCCCCTCGTGGACGATCTTCGACCCGTGCTGGAACGCCGCCGAGATCGGCGACCTCGCCCTCGAGCCGCCCGAGGCGCGGCTCCTCCAGCAGGTGGACGGCAAGCGGACGCTCCGCGAGCTCGTCGGTCTGGGGCCGGGGGACGCCGGCCACAACGCGAAGCTCGTGTACGCTTTCTACGTCCTGAAGCTGATCAGCCGGAGGGACGTGACGAGCCGCACGGCGGTGAAGAAGATCCAGTGGAGCACGAGCGGCGGGAGCTACTCGCCGCCTTCGTGAACGGAAAGGTCGAAGGAAAGGTCAACCCGCGATGCCTCTGTACGAGTTCCGGTGCGAGTCCTGCGGCCACGAGATGGAGACGATCGTGGCCTTTTCCGATCCCCTCCCGACGACCTGCGAGACGTGCGGCGGGACGCTGAAGAAGCTCCTCGCGGCCCCCGCCGTCCAGTTCAAGGGCTCGGGCTTCTACCTGACCGACTACGGCAAGTCCGGCTCGGCCGGCTCGAAGGACAGGGGCGGGAGCGGCGAGTCGAAGCCGGCCGGCGAGTCGAAGCCCTCGGGCGAGGCGGCGGGCGGGGCCTCGGGCGCCTCCGCCGCGGGGGGCGATGCGAAGCCGAAGGGCTGAGCTCGCGGCGCTCGCCGCGCTCGCGCTCCTCGGCGGGGCGGCCGCGGCGGCGCCGGCCCCGGCGACGCCCTCGGGCGCCTGGCTCCGGTATCCCCTCCCCGGCGCCGAGGTGAAGTCGCTCGTCGCCGAGCGGCGCTCCCCGGGGCTCTTCTTCGCCGGGACGGCCCTCGGGGGCGTCTATCGCTCGACGGATGGCGGCCGCACCTGGACGGCCCCGCCGGGCGGCGCCCCGTTCCCGGGCTACGCCGTCACCTCCCTCGTCGTCGACCCGCAGCGGGTCGGGACGGTCTGGGCCGGCCTGACCGGAGTCGTGAAGGGGGGGCTCCTCGTCCGCTCCGACGACGCGGCCCGGAGCTGGACCGTCGTGAGGCGCTGGCCGGAGCGCGCGGAGGCGCGCGTCGTCGCCGTGACGGTCCTCGCGGGCCGGAAGGTCGTCGCCGTCGGCGGCGACACCGGCCTCGAGGTCTCCGAGGACGGCGGGGCCACGTGGCGCCCCTCGCAGCCGCCGCTCGACCCGGGCAGCGGCGTCTCGTTCCTCGCGTTCCACCCGCTGAAGCCGGGCGTCCTCTACACCGGCTCCTACCGTCACCCCTTCCGATCGACCGACCTCGGCCGCAGCTGGGCGCGGATCGCCGGGGGGATGGTCGAGGACACGCAGGTCTTCTACCTCGACTTCTCGCCGACCGACCCGAACGACCTCTGGGCCGCGACCTGCGGCTGGGTCTACCGGACGACGGACGGCGCGGCGACCTGGAAGCGGTACAAGGAAGGCCTCCTCGACCGCCGGACGCACGTCGTCGTGCGCGACCCGCGCGACGGCGACCGCATCCTCGCGGGGACGACGGGGGGCCTCTTCGAGAGCCGCGACGCGGGGCGGTCGTTCCACCGCGTCTCGCGCGAGACGACCGTCGTCAACGCGCTCCTCTTCGACCCGTCGGACCCGTCGGTCCTCCTCGTCGCCACGGAGTCGGAGGGGATCCTCCGGAGCGAGGACGCCGGCGCGACGCTCGCCGCGTCGAACACGGGCCTCTCCGAGGCGCGCGTCTCGGCGGTGGCCGCGACGGCCTCCGGGACGGTCGTCGTCGCGCGGGCGGCCGACTGCGCGAGCGGCGGCCTCTGGACGCTCGACCCGGCCACGGGGCGCGCCGAGCGTCTCGCCGCGGCGCCGCCGTCGACGGTGCGCGCCCTCGTCGCGAGCGGGGACCGTCTCCTCGCCGGGACGCCCGACGGGCTCTGGCTCGCGCCGGCCCCCGGCCGCCCGTTCTCACGCGTCCTCGGCCTTCCGGTCCTCGGCTTCGCCGCGGGGGACGGGCGGCTCTTCGCCGCCACCGAGGGCGGGGCGTTCGAGTCGCGCGACGACGGAGCGACGTGGAGGCGCATCGGGTCGATCACCGGGCGCGTCGAAGCCGTCCTCTGGAGTCGCTCGCCCGGGACGTCTCCCGAGACGCTCGCCGTCCGCGTCGCCGGCCGGACGCTGTGGTGGAACGGCCGCGACTTCGGCCTGGATGCGTTCCGGGGCGCGAACCCGCGCCCGCTCTCCGGCGGGTTCGGGCGCCCGCGCGCGACGGCCTACCGGACCCCCGAGCCGATCGGCGTCGACCTCGACGTCGAGAAGGGGCGCCTCCTCTACCGCGCGGACGATTCCGGCGGCGACGTCCTCCTCGCCCTCCCCGAGCGGGGCCTGACGGTCGCCGGGTGGGCCGGGGACCCGCGGCGCGGCGAGGGGCTCTGGCTCGCGACGATCGGGCGCGGCCTGTTCCGCTTCGTCCCGGCCCCGTCGGCCGGGGGCGGGGACGGGAGCGCGTCCGGCTTCAGCGCCCCGGGACGCTGAGGAAGCGGAGGCGGGAGCCGACGGCGACCCCGTTCCGCCTCGCCTCCCCGCCCGTCAGCTCCACGACGGTGTCGGCCGGGGCCTTCGAGGGGTAGCTCGGGCAGGGGTCCGCCGCGCAGGGCGGGACGTTCTCGAGGACGTCGACGACCGTCCCGTCCTTCCGGGCGAAGACCATGTCGAGCGCGAAGTGGCAGTTCTTCATCCAGAACGAGCGCGGCTCGAGCCCGTCGAAGACGAAGACCATCCCCGAGGCAGGGGCGAGCGACTCGCGGAACATGAGCCCCTGCGCCACCTGCTCGGGCGTCCGTGCGACCTCGAGGGAGAAGACGGAGCCCGACGGGAGGACGACGCGCGGCCCGGAGGGCGAGGGCGCCGCCGCCGGGCCCCCTCCCGCGCAGGCTCCGAGGAGGAGCGCCGCGACCGCGAGCGCGCCTCTCCGGGCCTCAACCCTCGTCGACCTGCTGCCCGGGCTCGTCATAGGGCTCCTCCTCCTCGTCGTGTCCGAGACCGTACTTCTTGGCGTAGTAGCGGAAGGAGCGCTCGGACATCCCGACGAGCCGGGCGGCGTCCTTCCTGACCCCGTTGGCCCGCTCGAGGGCCTGCTGCATGAGCCGCTTGCCGATCCACTCCAGGTAAGCCTCGAGGTGGAACGCCTCGAACGGCAGGTCGAACGGGCTCTGGAGCGCCTCGGCCGGGACTCCTGCGGGCCGAAGGAAGCTCTCCGGGAGCGAGCCCGTCGTGATGATCGGGCCGGGCTCGAGGGCGACGGTCCGCTCGATGAGGTTCTCGAGCTCGCGGACGTTCCCGGGCCAGGCGTACGCCTCGAGCGCCCGCATCGCCTCGGCGGAGATCTTCTTCTCCGGGACGCCCTGCTCCTGCGAGACCTTCCGGAGGAAGTGGCGCACGAGGGGCGGGATGTCCTCGCGCCTCTCGCGGAGAGGCGGGATCTGCATCGGGATGACGGCGATCCGGTAGTAGAAGTCCTCGCGGAAGGCCTTCTCGGCGACCTTTCGCGAGAGGTCCTTGTTCGTCGCGCAGATGATCCGCACGTCGACGGGCTCCTCGACGTTCCCGCCGACCCGCCGGACGGTCCGCTCCTGGAGGACCTGGAGGAGCTTGACCTGCATCGCGAGGGACGTCTCGCCGATCTCGTCGAGGAAGAGCGTCCCGCCGTCGGCCTCCTTGAAGAGCCCCTTCTTCTCGCGGACGGCGCCGGTGAAGGCGCCCTTCTCGTGCCCGAAGAGCTCCGACTCGAGGAGGCTCTCGGGAAGCGCCCCGCAGTTGATCGAGACGAACGGCCGCGTCGCCCGCGGCGAGCTCCGGTGGATCGCCCGCGCGATGAGGCCCTTGCCCGTCCCCGACTCGCCCGTGACGAGGACCGTCGAGGTCGTCCGCCCGATCCGCTCGACGATGTCGAAGACGGCGCGCATCCGCCGGGAGACGCCGATGAGCGGGCCGAGCGCCGTCCGCTCCTCGATCCGGCTCCGGAGCGCGACGTTCTCCTCGGAGAGGCGCTTCTTCTCGAGCGCCTTGCCGACGACGTGCTTGAGCTCCTCGACGTCGAAGGGCTTGGAGACGTAGTCATAGGCGCCCGCCTTGAGGGCCTCGATCGCCGTCTTCGTCGAGGTGTAGGCCGTGATCATGACGACGGGGGTCTCGGCGCTCGTCTCCCGGACCTTCCGGAGGACGTCGAAGCCGGTCCCGTCGGGCATCCGGAGGTCCGTGAGGACGAGGTCGGGGGCGGTCTCCTCGACGAGCCGGAGCCCCTCGGCGCAGCTCTTCGCCGTCCGCACGCGGTACCCCTCCTGCTCGAAGACGATCGAGAGCATGGCGGTGATGCCGGGCTCGTCGTCGACGACGAGGATCCGCGGCCCGGCGGCGCGGGGCGCCTCGCCGGTCACGCCGTCGCCTCCGCCGGGGCGGCCGGGGCGGGCTCCGCGGCCTTCGGCCCGGGGCCGGCGAGCGGGAGCCGGAGCGTGATCGCGGTCCCCTCGCCCGGCGCGCTCCGGACCTCGATCCGCCCGTCGTGCTCCTCGACGATCCGGTAGACGATCGCGAGGCCGAGCCCGGTGCCTCCCGGGACGGCGTGCGCGAACGGGGTGAAGAGCCGCTCCTGCTCCTCGGGCGCCATTCCCTTCCCCTCGTCGGCGAAGGTCACCCGCCACTCCGCCCCCTCGAGGCGCGCCTCGAGGGAGAGCCTTCCGCCCTCCGGCATCGCGGCGACGGCGTTGCGGAGGAGGTTCCAGAAGACCTGCCGGAGCTGTCCGGGGTCAGCCCGGAGCGTCACCGACTCGGGCTCCTGCGCCAGCTCGACCGCGTGGGCGGGGGAGAGCTCGTCGCTGTGGACGAGGAGCGTGACGACGTCCCGGAGCGCGGCGGCCGCGTCGATCGCCTCGACGGCCTGCTCGCGCGGCCTCACGTACTTGAGGAAGTCCTCGAGGATCGAGGAGAGGCGGTGCGACTCGGAGACGACGATCTCCATCAGCCGGCGCTGCGATGAGCCGGGGGGGGCCGTCGCGGAGAGGACCTGGACCGAGCCCGAGATCGAGGCGAGAGGGTTCCGGATCTCGTGCGCGATCGCGGCGGCGAGCTCTCCGACCGCGGCGAGCTTCTCCTTCAGGCGGACCTCCCCCTCGAGCTTCTTCAGCTCGGTGAGGTTCTGGAAGATGAGGATCCGCCCCGTCGTCCGCCCCTCGCCGTCGCGGAGCGGCGTCACGGTCACGCCGAAGTAGACGCCGGGGCCGAGGGGCGTCCGGTTCCCCTCGAAGCGGAGGACCTCGTTGCCGGGAAGCCGGGTGGAGCGGAGGGCCTCCTCGCTGACGAGCCCCGTCTCGACGAGGGGGCGCCCGACGAGCCCGGCCGGGTCGCGGCGGAGCAGCTCGCCGGCGGGCGGGTTGGCGAAGGTGATCCGGCCGTCCAGGCTCGCGGTGACGACGCCGGAGGACATCGAGGCGAGGACCGACGAGTGGAGGGCCTGGAGCCGCGCGACCTCCTCCCGCCGCCTCTCGGCGAGGAGCCGGGCGTCGCGGAGCTTCTCGGAGGCGGCCGCGACGAGGACCGCGGTCGCGGCGAAGGCGGCGACGTTCGTCACGACGTTGCCGGCGAGCTGCCCGCGCGAGAAGACGCGGGGCGGCAGGTCTTCGGCCCGCGGCGTCGGGAGGGCGCCGGAGGAGATGAGCTGCAGGAGGACCGAGTAGAAGATCGACGCGAGGCCGGCCGTCACGAGGCCGCCGCCGCGGCCGAAGAGGAGCGTTCCGGAGACGACGACGGCGAGGTAGAGGAAGGTGAACCCGGAGGAAGGGCCGCCCGAGACCCAGACGAGCCCCGTCACGACGGCGAGGTCGCCGAGGAGCTGGATGACGGCGTTCACGCCGGGATCGACGGAGCCGAGGGTCGCGAGCGCGACGAGGGACGTCGAGTAGGCGGCCGCCGCGAGGTAGTAGATCGGGTTCAGCGGCAGCCAGAGGCTGAACGTGAGCTGGATGAGGAGGGCGGAGAGCAGGAGCGTCGAGACGACGACGACCCGCGTGACGAGAAGGCCCCGGAGGATCTCCGGGGCCGGGCGCGGGAGGGCGCGCACGGTCTCGCTCACGTCGGGCCATTCTAGCGGGCCGCGCGAGGGGGCCGCACGCGCGACGGGCGCCCCGGAGGGCGCCCGTCGGGGGGACCGGGGAGGCGGGGGCTTCAGCCGACCTTGGAGATGAGGTCGAACATCGGCATGTACATCGCGACGACGATCGTGCCGATGATCGTGCCGAGCATGGCGATCATGATCGGCTCCATGAGCTTCATGAGGCCCTCGACCGCGTTGTCGACCTCCTCCTCGTAGAACTCGGCGATCTTCGAGAGCATGGCGTCGAGGGCGCCGGTCTGCTCGCCGACGCCGATCATCTGGACGACCATCGGCGGGAAGACCTTCGTCTCGGCGAGCGGCTCGGCGATCGTCCGGCCGGTCTCGACCGACTTCCTCACGGCCATGATCGCGTCCTCGATGATCGCGTTCCCCGAGGTCTTCGCGGTGATCTCGAGGCCGTCGAGGATCGGGACGCCCGAGGAGGTCAGCGTCGCGAAGGTCCGGCAGAACCGCGCGACGGCGATCTTCTTCATGATGTCGCCGAGGACGGGGAGCTTCAGGACGATCCCGTCGATGACCCGCCGCCCCTTGTACGTCTGGTAGTACCTCTGCAGGGCGAAGAAGAGCGCCGTGAGCGCGGCGAGGATGAAGAGGATGTACGTCGCCAGGAAGTTCGACAGGGCGATGACCATCCGCGTCGGCAGCGGCAGCTGGGCGCCGAGGGAGGCGAAGAGGGCGGCGAAGGTCGGGATGACCTTCCAGAGGATGATCGCCACGACGAGCGTCGCGACGGTCAGGACCGACACCGGGTAGATGAGGGCGGTCTTGACCTGGCCCTTCAGCTTGACCGCCTTCTCGATGTAGGTGGACAGCCGGCGCAGGATCGTGTCGAGGATGCCGCCCGCCTCGCCCGCCGCGATCATGTTCACGAACAGGTCGTCGAACGCGCGCGGGTGCTTTCGGAGTGCGTCGGCGAGCGAGGAGCCCGCCTCCACGTCCTGCCGGACGGCGAGGATGATCCGCTGGAACGCCTTGTCGTCCTGCTGCGTGCCGAGGATCTCGAGGCACTGCACGAGCGGGAGCCCCGCGTCGATCATGACCGAGAACTGCCGCGTGAAGATGGCGAGGCGCTTCGCGTTGACCTTGCCGGCCCCGATCCGCGGGACGGCGAACTCCTTGCCGCGCTCCTTGACCGAGGCGACCTCGATCTGCCGGCGGCGGAGGTCGGCGATGGCGAGGTCCTTCGAGTCGGCGGTGAGGACCCCGCCGGTCATGACGCCCTGCCGGGTCTTTCCCTTCCAGACGAACTGGGCCATGTCTCTCTCTCTTCCGGCGCGTCAGGGCCGCCGCGCGGCGGCGCCGGCCGCGGGCGCCGGCGGCGCCTGGCCCACGATCCCCGCGCCGCGGGCGATCATCTCGGCGAGCTCGTCCGGCAGCGACGACGTCGACATCGCCAGCTCCTGCGCGATGACCCTGCGGTGGACGAGCGTGGCGAGCGCCTGGTTGAACGTCTGCATCCCGTACTTGTTCTGGCCGGTCTGCATCATCGAGTAGATCTGGTGGAGCTTGTCCTCGCGGATGAGGTTCCGGATGGCGGGGGTGGGGATGAGGATCTCCATCGCGAGGCAGCGCCCCTTCCCCGAGGACTTCGGCAGGAGCGTCTGGCAGAGGATCCCCTCGAGGACGAACGAGAGCTGCGCCCGCACCTGCGACTGCTGGCTCGCGGGGAAGGCGTCGATGATCCGGTTCATCGTCTGGACGGCGCTGTTCGTGTGGAGGGTCGCGAAGGTGAGGTGGCCCGTCTCCGCGATCCGGAGCGCCGCCTCCATCGTCTCGAGGTCGCGCATCTCGCCGACGAGGACGACGTCGGGGTCCTCGCGGAGGACGGCGCGGAGCGCGTTCGGGAACGAGTGCGTGTCGGCGTGCAGCTCGCGCTGGTTGACGATGCAGCGCTTGTGGGTGTGGAGGAACTCGATCGGGTCCTCGATGGTGACGATGTGCTTCGGCTGCTCGCGGTTGACCTTGTCGATCATCGTCGCGAGCGTCGTCGACTTGCCCGAGCCCGTCGGGCCGGTGACGAGGACGAGGCCGCGCGGCTTGTTGCAGAGCTGCTCGACCACGGTGGGGATGCCGAGCTCCTTGAAGCCGAGGATCTCGTAGGGGATCTGCCGGAAGACGGCCGAGACCGCGCCCCGCTGCATGAAGACGTTGCCGCGGAAGCGGGCGAGCCCCTTGACCCCGAACGAGAGGTCCAGCTCGAGGTTCTCCTCGAAGCGGTGCTTCTGGACGTCGGTCAGGATCGAGTAGCAGAGCTGCTTCGTCTCCGGCACCGTGAGGGGCGGGTAGTCGAGCGGCTGGATGTCGCCGTGGACCCGGATCATCGGCGGAGAGTTCGTCGTGATGTGCAGGTCGGAGCCGCCGCGCTCGACGAGAGTCTTCAGAAGCTGGTGCAGCGTGACTGCCATCGGGTCCCCCTGTGACGATTCTGGGAGAGATCATACCCCAGCGGGTTCAGGGACTTACCGTTCCGAATCGCGACCGCCCCGCGGTCTCCGCCCCGGAGCCCCGGGCCGCGGAGGGGGCGCGGGGGCACCCGGGCCCGGGTGCCCCCGGAACATCTCAGAGCACCGTTTCGCGGACGACCTCCTCGATCGTCGTCAGGCCGTCCTTGATCTTCTGGAGGCCCGAGCCGCGGAGGGTGACCATCCCCTCCTCGATCCCCTTCCTCTTGATCTCCACCGAGGAGGCGCCGGAGAGGATCATCTCCTTGATCTCCTCGGAGATCTCGAGGACCTCGACGAGCGCGACGCGGCCCTTCAGGCCGGAGCCGTTGCACCGCTCGCACCCCTTCCCCTTCATCACCTGGACGGTCTTGGCCTCCTCGGCGGTGAAGCCGAGCTGGATGAGGACCTGCGGCGGCACCTCGGTCGGGACCTTGCAGTTGGAACAGACGCGCCGGATGAGCCGCTGGGCCGCGATGAGGACGACCGAGGTCGCGACGAGGTACGGCTCGATGCCCATGTTCATGAGCCGGTTGATCGTCGAGGGGGCGTCGTTCGTGTGGAGGGTCGAGAGGACGAGGTGGCCCGTGAGCGAGGCCTTGACGGCGATCTCGGCCGTCTCGAAGTCCCGGATCTCGCCGACGAGGATGATGTTCGGGTCCTGCCGGAGGAAGGAGCGGAGCGCCGCGGCGAAGTTCAGGCCGATCGAGTCCTTCATCTGCACCTGGTTGATGCCGGGCAGGTTGAACTCGACCGGGTCCTCGGCCGTCATGATGTTCGTGTCGGGGGTGTTGATCCGCGAGAGGGCCGAGTAGAGGGTGTTCGTCTTCCCCGACCCGGTCGGGCCGGTGACGAGGACCATCCCCCAGGGCCGGAGGATCGCCTTCTCGAACCGCTGGAGGCTCGACTTCTCGAAGCCCAGCTTCGTCATGTCGAGCATCAGGTTGTCCTTGTCGAGGAGCCGGCAGACGATCTTCTCGCCGAAGAGGGTCGGCAGGACGCTGACGCGGTAGTCGAGCTCCTTCACCTTCCCGGCGAGCTTCATCTTGATCTTGATGCGGCCGTCCTGCGGGAGGCGCTTCTCGGCGATGTCGAGCCGGGCGAGGATCTTGATGCGGGAGGCGATGGCCTCCTTCAGCTTCGAGGGAGGGTTCATGACCTCCTGCAGGACGCCGTCGATCCGGTACCGGACCCGGTACTCCTTCTCGTAGGGCTCGATGTGGATGTCGGAGGCGCCGCGCTTGATGGCGTCCGTCAGGATGATGTTGACGAGCCGGACGACGGGGGCCTCCTCCCCCTCCTCGACGAGCTTCTCGAGGTCGATGGCGTCCTGCTCCTCCTCGTCGACGACCTCGAGCGAGGTGTCGGAGGCGTCGACGGCCGACATCTCCTCCATGACCTTCTTCAGCTCGAGGGCGTGCGAGGCGCCGTAGTTCCGGTCGATCGCGTGCTGGAGGGCGATCTCGGAGGCGACGACCGGCTCGACGTTGTAGCCGGTCATGAACTTCAGGTCGTCCATCGCGAAGACGTTCGAGGGGTCGGCCATCGCGATGGTGAGCGTCGCGCCCGTCTTGTTGACCGGGAGGATGTTGTACTTGCGCGCGACGTCGGCGGGGACGAGCTTCAGGACGTTCGGGTCGATCTCGAAGTGCGCGAGGTTGATCGACGGGACGCCGAACTGCGCGGAGAGGGTCTCGGTGATGTCGTCCTCGGTGACGAAGCCGAGCCGCACGAGCGTCTCGCCGAGCTTGATCCCCGACTCCTTCTGCTGCTTGAGCGCCGCCTGCAGCTGCTCCGGGTTGATGAGCTTCGCCTTGAGGAGGAGTTCTCCGAGCTTGACCGCCATGCGCGCAATGATATGTCGATCGTCCTCGGCCGGAGCGGGACGAAAGGGGGCGGGAGCGCCCTCAGTCGCCGGCGGGGGAGGGGGCCGGGCGCGCCGGGCCGGGGGAGAGGTCCTCGCCCGTCACCTTCCGGAGCCGCGCCGTCACGGAGCCGATCGGGAGGATCGTCCGGGCCATCACGGGGAGCCTCCGGGCGTCGTCGCTGAACCAGAGGAAGAGCTTTCCCTTGTTCCGGTCGGCGCTCGCCGCCGACTCGTGCATCCGCGGCTGGACCTTCAGGGCGTCGAAGACGCCGAGCTCGGTCTCGACCTTCTCCCGCCCGAGGACGGCGACGACGAGGCGGTAGAGCTTCCCGCGGGAGTAGAGGTCGACGCGCGTCTCCTCGCCGGGGACGAGCGGGACGGTCCGCATGTAGTAGAAGGAGGAGATGACGTCCTGGAAGCGCTCCGGGACCGGCCCGACCCGCCGGGCGTCCTTCGCGTTCCGCCACGTCGCGATCCGCTTCACGAGGTCGAACTCCTCGACCTCGTCCGCCGAGTAGCGCCCCTCGCGGGCGTGCTTCTCGAAGCGGACCGGGGTGAAGTCGCGGGCGTCGACCCAGGTCTCGTAGTGCGTGTCGACGGGGTAGAAGCGGGAGACGTAGTCGTTCGAGGCCGCCGAGAGGCGGATCCGGTGGACGGGGACGCCGTCGGGGCTCTGCTCGCGCGTCGTGGCGAGAGTCATCTCGCCCCCCTCGATCTGGAGCCAGGAGACGGTGTAGGTGAGCGTCTCGCCGGCGGCGAAGGGGACGGGCGCGAGCCGGTCCTTCGGGAGCTCGGCCCGGCCGAGGTTCGGGAGGACGTTGGCCGTGAGCGAGGCGGCGAGCGGCGCGGCGAGGAGGAGCGCGGCGAGCGCGCCGCGGCCGAGGGCCCGCCTACGGGGCGGGCCGCTCTTCGAGGAGGGCGAGTGAGGCGTCGAGAACCGCATCGACCGTCAGTCCGGGAAGCCCGGCGAGGCCGGCATTGTAGGCGCCGCTCCCGTCCCGGAGGACGCGGACGCGCGGCCCGACGGGGCCGAAGCGCTCCGGGTCCGTCGGGCCGAAGAGCGCGACGGTGGGCGTCCCCGCGGCCGCGGCGAGGTGCGTCGGCCCCGTGTCGGCGCCGACGAAGAGGGCCGCGCGCGCGGCGAGGCGCGCGGAGGCG